>NZ_JBZRPK010000018.1:0-591 GCF_058382125.1 Haloferax sp. s1 | reverse complement strand
TCGAAGCGCTCGAGGGCCTGTTCGTAGCGTGCTGCAGGGACGTCCCAGTCGACGACTTCGAAGAATGCCGAGATGAAGTCGCCGCGGGCCGGGCCGTAGTCGTGGTAGTAGGAGTGCTCCCAGACGTCCAGTGCGAGGATGGGGTGGGAGCCCCAGAGTGCGCCCTGGTCGTGCTTGTCGACGACGACGTTCCGAAGCTGGTTCGAGAACGAGTCGTAGACGAGCAGTGCCCAGCCACCGGCGGCACCGGCTGCGGCTTCGAATTCGCCCTTCCAGGCTTCGTAGGAGCCGAAGTCTTCAGCGATGCGGTCTGCGAGCGCTCCCGTAGGTTCGGCACCGCCCTCAGGCGACATGTTCTGCCAGAAGAGGTCGTGGAGAATGTGACCCGAGCCGTTGTGGGTGACGTTGCGAATCGCGCCGGCGGACGAGTCGAACTCGCCTGCTTCGCGGTTGGCTTCGAGGGTTTCCTCAGCAGCGTTCCAGCCGTTGACGTAGCCCTGATGGTGGGTGTCGTGATGCCACGTCAGCACCTGCTCGGAAATGTGCGGTTCCAGTGCGTCGTACTCGTACGGAAGTGGGTCGAGTTCGTAG
>NZ_JBZRPK010000019.1:0-597 GCF_058382125.1 Haloferax sp. s1 | reverse complement strand
CCTCGACGCTCGCCGCGTGGAAGGCCACGCGTCCGTGGTCGAGACCCTTGCACGAAACGGGTGCGAAATCGGTGCGGTCGTCGGCGGCGGCGGTGTCGCCCGCGACTACATCGGTGCGGCCCGCGACCTCGGCGCGAACGAAGTACAACTCGACCAGATCGGTATCGACGTGACGCGAATCAACGCGCGCCTCCTCATCGCGGCGCTCGGTTCGCAGGTCGACCCGAAGGTCCCCCACGACTACGAAGCCGCTGGCGACGCCATCCGACGCGGCGACATCTCCGTGATGGGCGGCGTCATGCCCGGCCAGACGACGGACGCCGTCGCGGCCGCGCTCGCCGAGTACGTCGACGCCGACTTGCTCATCTACGCGACCAGCGTCGACGGCGTGTTCAGCGCCGACCCGAAAAGCGACCCCGACGCGACGAAGTTCGAAGAGATGACCGCTGGCGAACTCGTCGATGTCATCGGCGACATCGAGATGAACGCCGGGTCGTCCGCGCCGGTCGACCTGCTCGCCGCGAAACTCATCGAGCGCGCGAAAATGCGCACTATCGTCCTCGATGGGACGGACCCCGACAGAATCGAACCGGCGGT
>NZ_JBZRPK010000020.1:0-598 GCF_058382125.1 Haloferax sp. s1 | reverse complement strand
GTGGACGAGATCCGCCGGGGCGATTGGGTGCCGCGCTCAGTGCACCGCAATGCACGCCGCATCTCGGAGGCGATCCAGACCATCGAGGCGCGTGAAGGCCGTGATGCCAAGGACGCGGAAATCGCCGGGGAACTCGGGGTATCGCTGGACGATTACCATAGCCGGGCCAGTGATGCGACCACCGGTCGGCTGTTCAGCCTGGATGAGCTGACCGAGAAGAACGAGCACATCAATGACCAGGCCCCACAGGACGGACCCGAGGGTGAACTTCAGGATGCGGATTTCCGAAGCGCCCTGACCGGAGAGATTGAGCGCCTGCCGGAAAGGGAGCGTCTGGTGCTGTCGCTGTACTATCAGGAGGAACTCAACCTCAAGGAAATCGGAGCGGTTCTTGAGGTCAGTGAATCCCGCGTGAGCCAGATCCACGGCCAGGCCGCGGCCCGGTTGAGGGCGCGCATGCTCGAGCGCACCGGAGGCTGACTGGTGAGATCGCAACAAACGTCTAGACTGTGAAAGTGAGTGTTGGTGCACGGGCCGCTCAGGCAGACGTGACAACAACCGGAGTGTTTGGAGGCTGTTTTGGACAAGAACATGAAGA
>NZ_JBZRPK010000604.1:0-9391 GCF_058382125.1 Haloferax sp. s1 | reverse complement strand
CTGGCGGGTCTGCTCCCTCGACGTGGCCATGCTGGTGCAGATGTTCGCCCTGTTCCCACCGACGATTGGCTCCCACCCAACCGTCGGCGAGGACAATAGCATGACCAACCTCAAATACGGTCTGCAACTCGATGGTGGGACGCGCATCCGCGCCCCGCTCGTCGGTATCACAGCCGAAGATGTCGAGTTCAACAACGAGTCTAAACGCGTCATCGAACAGCAGGTCGCCGCCGAATTGGACGGTGCCGACGCGGCCGACGTTATCGCTCGCTTCGGCGCGGAATCCAACACCGTCGAAGTGACCATCGAGAACGTCACGACCGACGAGTTGAGCAGCGCCCTCGATGCCGCGGGATATGCCCACGGCGAAGTTAGAGACGGCGTCACCGAGACGACGCGGGCCGAGACGGTTCGTGTCCTCCAGTCGAAAATCAACGAAGCCGGTCTCTCCGGCGGGACGGTTCAACAGGTGACCACGGCGACGAACGACCACTTCGTCCTCGTCGAGGTCCCGAACCGCGACCGACAGGACGTTATCGACCTCGTCGGCGAGCGTGGGACTGTCCAGATAGACATTTACTACCCGACCACGCAGAACGGCTCGCGGGTCTACGAGACACGCGAAGCAGTTCTCACGCAGTCGGACTTCACGTCCATCGGGACCGCACAGGAACCGCAGGCCGGCGGCGGCGCGTTCGTTCCCGTCTCGGTCCGTGACGAACCTGCACCCGGCTTCCAGCAGGCCACTGTCGAAACCGGCGTCGCACAGCCCGGTGGGTCGCGGTGTACCTACATGGAAGAGGGCGGGAAGAACTCGACTGAGCCGTGCCTCCTCCTCGTCGTTAACGGCGAAGTCGTCAACGCGTTCGGGATGCAGGCCAGCCTCGCCGACAGTATGCGCTCCGGCGAGTGGGCCCAAGCACCGGGCTTCCAACTCTCGACGCGCAACATCTCCGAAGCACAGGAAATCGCTATCAACCTCCGCGCCGGTGCGCTTCCGGCCAAGCTCGACCTCTCGGGTGAAGACGGCGGCACCTCGTCGTACATCTCCCCGAGCCAGGGTGAGAGCTTCAAGACCGACTCGCTCATCACGGGTATCGTCGCCGTCCTCGCCGTCGCCGGCGTCGTCTTCATTCGGTACGGCAAGCCGCAGGTCGCACTCCCGATGATTGTCACCGGCCTCTCCGAGGTGTACGTCCTCCTCGGCTTCGCCGCGGCAATCGGCTACCCGCTCGACCTTTCTGTCATCGCTGGGTTCATCGCCGTCATCGGGACCGGTGTAGACGACCTCATCATTATCGCCGATGAGGTGATGGCCGAAGGGTCGGTGAAGTCACGCAAGGTCTTCCGGTCTCGCTTCCGTCGCGCCTTCTGGGTAATCGGCGCTGCTGCAGCAACGACTATCATCGCGATGAGTCCGCTCGCCGTGCTCTCGCTCGGCGACCTGCAGGGCTTCGCTATCTTCACCATCCTCGGTGTCATCGTCGGTGTGCTCGTCACGCGCCCCGCCTACGGTGACATTCTGCGTCTCCTCCTGACCGAGGACCGCTAACGCCGCTCAGCGGCATCAGACCCTTTTCGAACGTCTCACTTCTCCGTTTCTCCGCTCCGTACTCAAAAACCGTGACTGGCAGGCCTCTAGACTCTACATAGGTATCGTGTGTTGATTATTCTAACATTGGTATACTCTCCGACAGAATCATATAGAGCGTCCCAAAACTATTGATTGAAGCGACCATTGAAAAACCGCCGCCCGTCGGTAATCACGGTGTACATACTCCAATTATGGAAGACACTCCTCTTCGACACGACGACTCGGACGCGACAACGACGACGCGGACGGAGAACCCGGGAGCAAACCTCTCGACAGACGACGTGGAGTATACGGCAATCGTCGCACCTTACGACGATGCCCCAGACGAATGCACCATCTTCCCCGCTGGTCTCACCGAGGCCGAGATGATGACGACGTGGGTCTCCGCACAGGAGGGCGCGTACGTCTCACTCGAAGCGATGCGATAGTTCTCCGCTCTCGCGTAGCGCAACCCACCACGATTCTGGTTTTTGCGGACTCGGTTCAGAAATCGCCCAGTGACGACTGTTCGTGTGCGGCCAACAGGTCGGCGCACGTCGACCACGACTTCCGAGCGCAGTCCGGGAGAATGCCGTGTTCGCGGACGAACTCGCGCAAGAAATCGCGGGTTGTCTGGTCGCTCGGATAGCCACTGCCGACTTCGCCGTACTCGTCGGCGATGGCCGCCACGCGCCGGTCGCGTTCGACCTTTGCAACGATACTCGCTGCGCCGACGATAGCGTGTTCGTCGTCGGCACGGTGCTGGGCGTGGACCTCGACAGACGCGCCCGCTTCGGCCACCCCGTCGCGCACGCGTCGCCCGAACCGGGATTCGCTCACGTCGCCCGCGTCGCAGACGAGTTCGTCGTCGTCGGCCGCGACTGCGGCGGCCGCTTCGACCTGCGCCCGAACGGTAAGCAGGTTCATATCCGTCTCGGGGTCGTCGATGGTCGCGGGTTCGATGAATGCGACGCCGACCGCGATGTCGTCCCGCTCGCGGAGTTTCGCGGCGAGTTCCTCGCGCCGGACGGGTGTGAGTCGCTTCGAGTCAGCGATTCCATCAGGTAGCGCCTCCGGGTCCGCCCGGACCGCTGCGGCGACCATCGGACCCAATACGGGTCCCTTTCCGGCCTCGTCGACGCCGATTCGCATACTTCGTCGGGTGTTGGGGTGAGGGATTAGAGATTGCGGTCTGCGATTTGCTGTTCAGTCCTTGAAGAACTCGTCGTCCTCGAATGGTTCGTCCTCGCCTTCCACCGCAATCACGTCGAGCGCGGTAACGACTGCGCCCGTATCGAGGATACCTGCAAGACTCGGGTTCGTTCGGCCTTCGTCGCCGGAAACGAGTTCTTTGATGTAGAGTCCGCCTTCGCCGTGAATCTCGACGGTGGCGTGTCGTTCGTCTTCGAGGTCACCGGTAGCGTCGTAGACGTGTCGCGTGCGTGTGAGACTCGCGCGCCGGTGGTCGACGCGATTCGGCGTGTACTGCTCGATGGTCGCGCCGGTCAGTTCGTCCAGCGCGGCTTGGAGGTCCTCGTTGGTCACGTCGTCGTCGAATTCGACGGCGGCGCGGTACTGCTTCGATGCATCGAGTTTCTTCACGCGCTCGACCATGTCGTAGGTAGCGAGGCGAAGCCCTTCGACTTCGATTTCGCCTTCGGCCATCGCGTTGATGTCGCCTTCGAGTTGTTCGGCATCGACGTTTCGGCGGCGAGGTTCCATGATTTCGACGACGAACGGGCGGCCCGTTCCGAGCATCAGGGCGTCGACGTCCTCGCGGCCCGCGCCGTGGAACTTCGCGTCGACACCGTCCATCACGTCCATCACGACGGGGGCGACGAAGCCCTCGACGCTGTCCTCGTAGAGGTAGCCGGACCCGCCGCAGTAGTCACACGGCTCTTTGCCCTTGTAGCCGGAGCCGTCGCACTCGCGGCAGGGCCACTCGGTCTGCGGAATGTCGCGTTCGAGTTTGCGGTAGCGACCGTAGACGAACGCGGAGTTAATCTGCGCCTCCACGGTGTCGGCTTCGATGTCGAGAAGGAACTGTACGTCCGGCCGGGTGAAGTCCACCTCGGTGCCGGTGAGTCGCCCGACGCGCTTTCCGACTTCGCGGTTGAACTCGGATTTGAACAGTTCGCCAGCGTCTTCGGGAAGTCCGGCCCCTTCGCGCAGGAGGATTTCGTTTTCTTCGACCAGCGGCGGCGCTCGCGTCCCGACCTGGTACGTCTCGACTTCAACGTCTTCGATGGCCGCGGCGCAGCGTTCGGCCCACTCGTCGAAGTGTGCACAAGCGCCTTCGCAGACCCAGCAGGCTTCGGTCTCGACCGCTTCGTAGGGTTCGTCCGCGTCGAGGGCGGCAGCGATTCGAAGCGACTTCCCTCGTTCGGCGTTCGTCAATCCGAAACTGCGGTCGGCGAACACCCTGCCCAGACAGGCGTCACAGACCGGCCCGCTCTCGGCGAGCGCTCGCGCGTCCTCGAGGATACTCATGTTCGGTGTCTATCGGGGCGCGCGTAACTACCTTACTTTGTTCGCTTGCTGGTGTGATGGAAGTCAATAATCTGAAATGCTTGTTCAGTCCATGAGGTATTTGTGAACGAACACCAAGTCAGGTGCTATCTCGACTCCGAGAAAATTCATGTACGGAGAGGTGGTAGGCGCTTCAACACCTGGGTCCAAGGTCGATATCTCGTGTCTATCGGAACACAAACACATCGGAATCTCGCATTGTTCGCTACGCTCGCGGTTCTCTGGGGGACATCATTCATGGCTATCGAAGTCGGGCTTGATGTGCTTCCACCTGCACTCTTCGCCGCGCTTCGCTACGACGTTGCGGGTGCCGTCCTGTTCGTCTACGGTCTGCTCGCCGCAGAGGACTGGCGACCCCGCGGTCGCGACGAGTGGATTGTCGTCGCCGTCGGCGGCGCGTTGCTTATCGGGGCGCACTTCGCGCTCCTGTTTTCCGGTCAGCGCTACGTGACAAGTGGCGTTGCCGCAATCGTCCTTAGTCTGTCTCCGGTTCTGACGCCGCTTTTCGCCTTCTCGATGCTCCCCGAAGAGCGACTCGACGCGTTCGGCTTCCTCGGCGTCTTCTTGGGTCTCGCTGGCACCGTCGTTATCGCCCTCGCATCGGGGTCGGTCGGTGGCCAACTCATCGGCGTCGTACTGCTTTTCCTCGCCGCTGCGAGTTGGGCGTTCGGCTCCGTTCTCGTCAAACGCCTCCCCGGAAATCCGCCGGTCGTCCCGATGCAGGCGTGGATGATGCTCCTCGGTTCGGGCATGCTCCACATCGTCAGCCCGATTCTCGGCGAACCGGGGCTTTCGACCGTCGAGTGGTCACCGCTCGTCGTCGGCCCGCTGCTCTTTCTCGCGGTGCTGTGCAGCGCGGTCGGCTTCATCATCTACTTCGTCCTCTTGGACCGCATCGGCGCGGTAGAAATCAGCCTCGTCAACTACGCCGTCCCCATCGTCGCCGCCGTCAGCGGGTGGGTGTTCCTCGACGAGCATATCGGTCCCGCAACCATCTCCGGATTCTTCCTCATCCTCACCGGATTCGCGTTCATGAAACGCGCTTCCCTCCAGCCGGTCGTCTACCGCCTTGGCATCCGCGCAGGCATCATCACGCCGGATTCGGTGTTTAACCCCGACGGCGTGCCCGCTGACGACTGAAGAAATCTCTGTTCCGGCCTCGATTTAATTCGGACCTAACTCGGATTCTGGATTTGATTCTACAGGCGGTTCAAGGCGAGTGCCTCGGGGCTTGACCCCGAGGGTGAAGCCGACAGTGGCCGACCAGCCGCCGGGTTGTTTCTCCCTTCCCACAGGCCCACGGTATCGAAACACTCGCTTCGAGCGAATCAGAATGAGTGTGTATGGGTCAGACAGAGATGGAATGTCACCCGACTGTCCGTGACCGGGGACAGGTCACGATTCCCGAAGATGTGCGCGAACCGCTCGGTATCGAGCCGGGCGACCGAATCAAACTCACTGTCGAACGACTGGACTAACTCAGATGGACGTAACGCTTCGCTGTCGTGCGTATCCCGACGAGGAAACCGCCAGCGAAGCGTGGCGTCACATCGAAATCCATCGACAGATACGAAACCACGCCATCCGCGACTACTACTCACACGACTACGGAAACCGGTCAACCGCCTACGACCAGCACCGCAAACTCACCGGCTGGAAACAGCGGTGGCCGCTCTTTTCGGAAGTTTCGGCACACGCCGCCCAACAGACTGTTTCGGAGATACACAAGAACGTCGAGACACAGAAGGGTCGGCGGGAAAACGGCCACAAGACGGGGCGGTTGAAGTGGCAGGGAAGCGGCGACCGTCGGTCAGTCGCGTATCAGACCGAAGGCTTCGACGTGAATCACACCACGGGCCAAGACGAGTACGCCACTGTTCGACTCTCGAAAATCGGCAACATCCCGATTCGAGCGCACCGAGAGCTTCCCGCGACCGAGAACATCAAGCGCGTCGTGTTAAAGAAGGAGCGAACTGGCGACTGGTTTGTCTGTCTCGTCACGGAACGCCCGGACGAGGACCTTCCCGAAAAACCCGACCCCAGTACGCTCGACCCTGCCGACTGCGTAGGGGTAGACCTCGGGATTCTCTCGTATATCCACACCAGCGACGATACGGCGGTGGATATGCTCGACCTGTCCGACGAGTACGACCGCTACGGGCGCGAACAGCGGAAACTCGACCGCAAACAGCACGGCTCGAACAACTGGGAGAAACAACGGCAGAAGGTCGCTGCGGCGAAGCGGCAAATCAAACGGAAAGTGCTGGACTATCAGCACAAACTCACGACGTGGCTGGTCCGAAAGTACGATTTGGTGGCCGTCGAGGATTTGGACGTAAAGCCGATGCTGGAAACCAGCCAGAATGCCAAGAACAAGCAGGACGCCGCATGGTCGCGGTTTCTGGACCTCTTGGAGTACAAAGCCGACCTGCATGGCACTCACGTCGTTCGAGTCAAACCAGCAGGAACGACCAAAGAGTGTTCGGAGTGCGGTGTGGAAACGTCAAAGCCACTCTGGATTCGAGAACACTCTTGTCCGGCGTGCGGTCACACCGAGGACAGGGACCTGAACGCGGCGAAGAACATCCTTTCTCGCGGTCGCTCACAGATAGGGGCGGGACGCTCCGAATCAACGCCTGTGCAGACTGCGCTCCCTACGGGACCCCTTTCGGTTCCTGCAAAGCGCGTCGTAGAAGCAGGAAGCCCCGAGGCTTGACCTCGGGGTGGGTTCACTGCTGCTGTCTCAGCGGTCGCTATCGAACGAACTGGATAGACTGGTCGTACTGAACCGTATCGATTCCAATCTTCGCAGAAAAAACGTCACCAAGTATCGACGGAGAGAGTCGCTTACTCGCTGTCGGTCGTCGTAGAGTTCGTCGTCGTGGTCTCGTTGCCGGTTGTCGTAGTCGTCTCGTTGGACGTGGTCGTCGTCGTGCTGTTGACCGCCGTTTCGTTGGTGGTCGTCGTCACGGTTTCGTTCGTCGCCGTCTCGTTAGACGTGGTCGTTTCGTTGGTGGTGGTCTCCTCGGTGGGAACCTCGTGCGTGGCGAGGACGGACTCGGTGCCCGCTTTGTCGACCCAGACGACCTCCACGGTCGATCCGGCTTCGGCGGATTCGGTTTCGATGAAGTTACCCACCGAGATGGGGTACGCCTGCGTTTCCTTGTCGTCCGCTACCCACGTCGTGGCTCGCTCGCCGTCGACGGTCACGTACACTTCCGTAGTGTTCTCATCTTTGATTTCGTCGCCGCCCATGTGGACAACGCGGAGAACACCGTCTTTGGTCTTGAAGCTGATGTCGGGATTCGGAACTGGCACGGACTCGCTCGTGCCCGTCGCCGACGAGTTATTTTCCGACCCGGCTCCGGGCCCAGACCCACCGCCGAGACAGCCAGCGGTGGTGAGGAGGGCTCCTGCAGCAGTGACGCTTTTGAGGAAAGTTCGTCGTTCCATACAGTCTCTCTTTCGAGGATGTATAAATGTCTTATACTTTATATTTTGGTTGATGATAACCCTCAACACGGACAATTTTATCAATATCGAAAATGGGGACTTAGAGTAAACCGGCCTGTCCGAGTATCCACAGCGCGGCGAGTGTCGTGGCCACACCCAGTGCCACTAACAGAATCATAATCAAAACGACGGCAGCGATGAGGAAGCGACGGTCTGCTTCGACGGCTTCGTGTGATGGGTCTTCGTAGCGTGCTTCGAGGAGTCGAACGTTCCGCGCGTTCGCCTTCCAGACGGCGTCGAACACGTCACCGACCAGCGGCAACGAACCAACGGTCGAATCAAGGAGGATATTCCCGAACATTCGGGCAAGCGTCGCTCTGGGAACGCCAAGCATCGCGGCCTCGACGAGGATGTACGCGGAGAGCGCCGCTGCCGTCGCGTCGCCGATACCCGGAACGAGTCCCAACAACGGGTCCAGTCCGATACGATAGTTCGTCCCCGGAATCTCGAACGCTTCGTCGAGATAGAAACTCACGGTGTGGAGTCGGTCGAGTGTGGCTTCGGGTGTGGAACCGGACGCGATGGTGTCGAGGTCGGCACTGGCGTTGACTCTACTATCGTCGAAGTCGACGATGGTGTCTGGTTCCAGTGGCTCGTCGTCGTCGCCCGCGGGGGTGGTTGCTCCGGCCGAATCCGTCGAATCGTTCACACGCGACGAATCACGTGGCTCGGACTTGAGCGTGGCGTCAACGACGGTGGATGGTTTTGGCGGCAACGACGGTGGATGGTTTTGGCGGCAACGACGGTGATACGGTGTCAAAAACGGGTGTGGCACACTGCCCCCACGGTATCGGGCGGTGCGCCGAAGAAGAGCTACAACCAGGGAAGCACCGTCGGATGAGGTGGTGAGGAGACCGACGGTGATTGCTCAGGTGTCGATGGTTCTCCTTAGAGACCCACCTCCATCGCGCGCGACACGACGCTCGCGCCGTAGCGCTCGTTCAGTTCCTCGTGTTGGTCCGGACGGTTCTCGTAGACGTCTTGGAACAGGCTAATCGGCGTCATCGCAGCCTGATACGTCGCCTCGTCCCACATTCGGTCCTTAGAGATGGTGAGCTCGGTTCCACCGATACGGAGCGTCGCCGACTGCTCCATGGCGATAGCACCGCGCCCGGCCTCTTTGGCCGCCTCGAACTCCTCCATGGAGTCGACGATGTCGTCCATACTCGGGACGTACGAGGTCATATCGAGGAGTTCCTCGCGCAGTTCGTCCTCGTCGAGTTCTCGGGTATCGCCGCCGGTACGAAGTTCGTACCCGTCGCCCGTCGCTTCGAGTGACAAGCGGTCGCCGTCGTACACTTCGACGCCGTCTTCGGATTCGAGTTCGATTTGCTGGCCGTCGATATCGAGCAGCCAACTACCGGTCTTCGGCGGGAGCGGCGACGTGTTCGCCTCCACGACCTGTCCGGGCGTGAGCGACCAGATGCCGAGCATCCCTTTCGCCTGATTCTCGGTCATGCGCTCGTGGTAGCCTTCCACGTCGCGGATGTCGTCGTAGGGACCGTCGACCGCGATGAGACCCGCAGCGCTTGCACCGCGAGAGGTGTTGTGTCGGAGTTCCGGCCACGGCGGCAACTCGCCGGTCGGTGTAATCGCGCGCATGTCCTTCGTGTAGTCGACTTCGCCGTCGACGAGGAGGAACAGGCGTTCGAGATTGTTCGTGGGCTTGCCCATCTCCTCGCGGAGTGTCCCCATCGCGAGTTCGGCCTGACCGCTCTCGATGATGACGGACATGGCGATGCTGCCTGCTTCGAGACCGTGCTCGTTTTCGACGAT
>NZ_JBZRPK010000021.1:0-600 GCF_058382125.1 Haloferax sp. s1 | reverse complement strand
GTCGGAGGGACTGCCGTCGTCGAACGCCGCGAAGTCGAGGTCCGTCTCGGCTGTCGCGGGGTCTTCGTCGCGGTTCATCGTCGTCGCGTGGAGCATGTGCTTGAGCGCGGCCTGCGAGAGTTGTTCGCCCCACATGGCGTGGCGTTCGCCCTTCCAGCGCTCCTGATAGAGGTCGTCGAGCGAGGAACGGACGATTGCTTCGTCGTATTCGGGGGCGAGTTCGTTCGCCATCCGGTGACAACAGATTGCACCCTGACAGTTGCCCATCGAGGCGCGCGTCTGAATGCGGACGGAGTTGAGGTCCGTGCCCGCGGTGTCCAGTGCGTCCTGAATCTCGGCGCGAGTGACGGCCTCGCACTCACAGACGACCGGGTTCGGGTCGATGCTGTTGAGCACGTCGTCGGCGCGCGAGCCGAGTCGCTGGACCGAGCGACGGCCAATCGGCGAGCGCAGGCCGAAGTCGTCCATGTAGTCACGAAGGACGGAGAAGTCCTCGCTGCCCGGAAGCGGCACGTCGGCGGTGCGGCACTCGGCTTCGACGTCGAGTTTTTCGCAGACGTGGTCGGAAATCTTCTCGGCCATCATCCGGTAGGTCGTGAG
>NZ_JBZRPK010000605.1:0-9410 GCF_058382125.1 Haloferax sp. s1 | reverse complement strand
GTCGATTTCAGCCCTTCCGGACCGGAGGTCGATGTCGAAGTCGTCTGTCTCGACCTCGATGTTGTCTCCGCTGTGTTTGACCTCGACCGAGTCGCTGTGACGTGCTGCAACGGGCCCGGCCGTAAATGCGATTACGACGAACATTACAACACTGGCTGTTAGTATTGTGTGAAAGCCTCGGCTCAATGTTGTCATAAGGGTTCTCCCCAGTATTCAGTACGTGAACAGGAAGCGTCACTTACCCGAGCCACCCGCATGCTAGGACGTAACACAGGCGTACTAAGTTCCGAATGGTTTCGACTAGTTCCCGTGGTGTGCTGGGCAACACATGGTTCAAGGCAGAACACAGGTGGTAGACACCCGGAGCAGAGACTACCGACGAGAGCTCATAAAGGAGCCCAAGTGTACCCAGTTCGATACGCAGGCTACTGATTGGAGAAAAAGCATTGAATGTGGTTATCAGTTCGGCCAGTGTGTTCGACCTTCGTGTACTGTTGCCGTGCCCCTAGGCATTTCCAGATTCTGGAAATTGTTCCTCAGTTATTGGTTTTCAGAGAACAGTACAACAAATTGCAATGGATTGGACACCCACACGTAGACGGCTCCTCCAGGGAAGCGCCCTCGTCACCCTCGGCTCGATGGCCGGGTGTCTCTCTGCTGCTAGTTCAAGGCAGGAGAACACGCAAAACGTCGCTGGCGCCGACTCGACCAGCGAGACGACGACTTCGAGCAAGCACACGGAGACAACTACTGACAACTGTGCTGACGGCGAGACAACTATCGAGGCCACCGAACTGTCGGAACCGGACTCACTCGACGAGTGGCTCTCGGACGCCAACGAGTACGATGGTGAGTCACGGCGTTACGGTCCAGACGAGAAAGTATCGGTCAGCGTCGGAATACCGACTGACGGAGGACCCGCGTTCGACCCGCCACTAATCGAGGTCCCGCCGATGACGAACGTCACGTGGGAGTGGACCGGACACGGCGAACACAACGTCGTCGCTCTCGACGGGACGTTCGATAGCGGCCGAACCAACGCACAGCGAGGAACGTCGTATCACTACGTCTTCGACGAACCAGGAGAGTTCCTGTTCGTTTCCGAACCGCACTATAACGGCGGAATGAAGGGTGCCGTTGTCGTTACCGAACCACCTTCGACAGGGTACGAAAGAGTGGATGAATGGATGATAAACAGCAGTAACTTCGACGGGACCGTCGCCGACGAGACGGATACCGAAAGCGTATCCGTTCGAGTCGGTACGTCCGGAAACGGTGGAAACTACGCGTTCGAACCACCTGTCTTGAAGATCTCGACTGGAACCACAATTACGTGGGAGTGGACCGGCAACGGTGGTGGGCACAATATCGTCTTCCAAGAGGCTGACGTCGACTCGGGAGAGATTGCAGTCGACTCAGGAGAGACGTTCAAACATACGTTCGAAACGACTGGCACGTACTGTTACGCCTGTGAGCCACACAAAGGACTCGCGATGAAAGGCGCAGTCATCGTGGAGTGAACTGAACCACAAATATTTATATTTGTTGACAGCTTATTCGAAATCGTTCGCGGCTACGTCCCTCCTCTACCAATGCCCGACGATGCAAATCGGCTGGTCGCACAGGCAACTACGGGACTACATACCCTTTCCTGGCAGGTGTTGCTAACACGCGGATGCTGTGTCACGATGTGCAAGTTAGCAGTTCCGTCGCAGTGGTGTCTTCGGAGGGCCAAATGACTGAGTCTGATTCCTGTGCGGTCGAAGCGGTGTGTACAGCACTTGCCGACGAGGAGTGCAGACGTATTCTCCGCGCGCTTGACGAGCCACTAACGGCATCTGACGTTGCGCAGCGTTGTGACCTTCCACAGACGAGTACGTACCGAAAACTGGGGATGTTGAGCACTGCTGACCTCGTCGAGGAGCGGACAGAGATACGAGACGATGGTAACCACACGACCCGATTCGTCCGCAACGCGACCGGGGCGTTCGTGACGTTCGAAGACGGACAGTCGTTCGACGTCGAACTCATCACCGACGATGAAACGCCAGACCAACGTCTTGCGCAACTCTGGACAGCGGTCAGTGAGGAACTATGAACACGGAACTCCCATTTGCAGTGGTCGCACTGAAGACAGTGACACTCGTTTTGGGGTGCCTCGTAACGTACTTTGCAGCCAAGGCTGCCAGAAGAACAGGTGGGACTGGCCTGGGCTATCTTGCGGTCGGCTTCGGTGTCGTCACGCTCGGGTCGTTGCTTGCGGGGGTTGCTCACCAACTCCCGCTATTCGCTTCGGATACTGCGCTTGTCGTCGAGACTGCGCTAACGGCGGTTGGGTTTGCGATTATCACGCTTTCACTGTATGTGACTCGCCAGTCAGTGTGACTCGACTCCACCTCGTGGCGGAGTGCGGAGGTGGTCTCTGCGCTGCTCCTGCCGCTTACGAAACAACCGCTATAGTAGCGTCTGCAACTGGTGACACATCCGACCGCACGACAGCGGTCGATCGAGTGTGTAATGACTTGCAAACGCTACTATAGTCGAATTTCTCCTCCCAACGGTAGCGACACCCACTCTCAGACAAAGGTCCGCCGAGACACTCCAAAGTCGACATAGATGTCAGTTGGAAGAGCACCAAAAGCACCATCAATGGAAGCGAGAAGAAAAGCGTCCGAATCGTCACGGGATTGCGACGAGACCTACCACCGTAACCTTCGGTGGGTCGTGCCAGCGGACAATTTGTGTGACTCGGGTGAGAGTACGTGGGCGAGTCACGGCTCTACGTATTTTTTACGCCCGGTAGCTCCGGGTTAGACATCGAGTTCCCGAAACACGCACTGCGAGAACTTGTATCACGTAAAACATATTATACTCGTTGACAAATTAGTAATTGCGGCTGTCAGAGGCATGCTCCATTGAGCAACCACCTTTTGGGTCTATTACTTGTGTTGAGATAGTGGTTCTCGGCGGCGTTGATCCCGGTATCCTCACGAGGTGAAACGCCACGTGAGCCGTTTTTGGTTGTGATTGGACCGACCGCAGATGACGGGCACATATCACCAAAACTGATTTTGTCGTGTTGGTGCCTCGTATAGGCACCCTCCATGGACAAGACAGAGATTTTCCAAGCGTTGACGCTCTGGTTTGTTGTACTTATTTTCCTTCAAACAACACCCTCTCAGTCAGGGGTGGTCCACACGGTGATCGGAGTTGTCGCCCTCGCTCTTATGTGGGTAATTCCGATATACCTCTTCGTTAGAGCATTCAACGGAGTGGCGGCTCGGTGAAGTGCTATTGCTGTCCACAACTACGGCGCAATCAAACCGGGGAGGTTCGACTGCCGATGCTCGCGAGGATGTTCAACCACTTGTTTCCACCGTCGACGTTCATCGTGTCAATCTCTATCGAGCTGAATCCCGCGTCGGCGAGAAGCGACCGGATTTCCTCAGGAAGATAGCGCTCGAAGTAGCGACCATCGTGGTCGTAGCCGCTGGTTTCGCCGTGTTTGAGTGAGAGATAGGCGACCCCCTCGGGAGCGAGCACGCGTCTAAACTCGCGGAGCGTCTCCGGAGCATTCGCACGAGGAACGTGGAGAAATGACGCGCAACTCCAGACACCATCGAATGTTTCGTCACGGAATGGGAGTCGACGCATATCGCCTCGAACGAACGAGGCGTCAGGGACCGTCGCGTGAGCGGTCTCGATAAACGACGCAGTGAGGTCGAATCCGACAACGTCGAACCCGTCGGAACTGAACGTCTCAGTATCAGCGCCGGGACCGCATCCAACGTCTAACACACGTTTGCCGGATAGTTCCGTGTAGAAGTCGTCGCCGAAACGGGCCGCAACCGACTCCGAGCGGTACTTTTCGACGAACGCCTCGGAGTTGCTTTCGTAGACGGTGGACGTGCTAGTGACCTCATCCATATCCGGTCCTCAGTATCGAGTGTTGTTACTTTTGTCACTCACCTGCCTTCTGTGTCAGTAGATTGGGTTCGGATGTACGTCGGTTCGACTTCAGGCCCTTCGACCCAAGATGACGTCCCATCCGTCGCCTTCCTCGGTCACAACGGTTTTTGCCAGACAATCCGACGGCAGTTGTGATGGAACTCGTCTCTGTCGCCGCGCTCGCCGAGAACCACGCCATCGGGCGCGACGGCGAACTCCCGTGGCCGAGCATCCCCGAAGACAAGAAGCAGTACCGCGAGCGAATCGCGAACGACCCGGTCATCCTCGGACGGCGGACGTTCGAATCCATGCTCGATGACCTCCCGGGGAGCACCCAAATCGTCCTGAGCCGAAGTGAACAGGACTTCGAAGTCGACACCGCCGAACACGCGAGTAGCGTCGACGAAGCCATCGAAATCGCCGAATCGATGGATGCTGAAACCGTCTACGTCATCGGCGGCGAGGCAATCTACGAACTGTTCCAACCGCATCTCGACCGGATGGTGCTAAGTCGTATCCCCGGCGAGTACGAGGGAGACACGTTTTATCCCGAATGGGAGACGGACGACTGGGAACTCAAGTCGGAGACCCCTCACGAGGAATTCACGCTCCAAGAGTGGATTCGGACGGACCGCGAGTAACGCGTCGCGACGAGGCACGCTGCGGCGAGTAGATTGATGCGTCGGAGGCCCTTACCGGGCGACGATGGGGCTCAACCTCGATACGCGGATTCTAGCACTCGCGCTGGCGCGGATGGCCGACGCGCTTGCCAACTCCTTCCTCGTCGTCGTGTTGCCCTTGTACATCGGCAGCCAAGTCGTGTCTCTCCCCGCGTTCGTCGGGACGACCGTCCAACTCGGCGTGGCCGAATTCATCGTCACGCCTGAACTCCTCATCGGTATCGTTCTCTCGCTGTTCGGCTTTCTCAATAGTTTTAGCCAGCCGTTCACAGGATCGCTGTCGGACCGCACCGGCCGCCGAACGGTCTTCCTGTTGACCGGACTCGCGCTCGTCGCCATCGGAAGTGCCGGCTACCTCGTCTTTACCGACTATCTCTCGATTCTCGTCATGCGCGCATTACAGGGAATCGGTGCGGCGTTTACGATTCCCGTCACGGTGGCGCTGGTCAACGAACTGTCGGCAGACGACGAACGCGGCGGGAACTTCGGCCTGTACAACACCTTCCGGTTGCTCGGGTTCGGGATTGGGCCGCTCGTCGCTGGTGTCGTCGTCACCGCCGGGCCATACGCAATTTCGGGTGTGGAGATATCCGGATTCGACGCCGCGTTCCTCGTGGCGGTCGCCGGTGCCGTGATTAGTTTCGTGTTGATTGCCCTGCTCATCGACGACCCAGAACGGACGGAAAGCGAGGCAGCAGACGACATCTCCATCACGATTTGGAACCGCGACGGACCGGGGTTAGACCCGGTGTTTGCGCTCGGAGTCGCGACTATCGTGATGGCGCTGAGCATCGCGATGTACGCGCCGCTTGCCAACGTCATCAACGACCGACTCGACCAGGGGACGTTCCTGTTTTCCGTCCAGTTCGGCGCGACGGTCCTCGCAAACGTCGTCTTCCAGTATCCAATCGGTCGACTGAGTGACCAATACGGGAGACAACCGTTCTTGGTCGGTGGCTTTCTCCTCTTGCTGCCGACCACGCTCGCACAGGGGTTCATTCTGTCCTCGGGGATAATGGTTCTCGCACGGTTCCTGCAAGGTGTCGCCGTTGCGGCCGTGTTCGCGCCGTCGCTGGCGCTCGCTGGAGACCTCGCGAAAGATGGCCAATCCGGCTCGACGCTCTCGTTGTTGACGATGGGGTTCGGTCTCGGTGTCGCATTCGGCGCGTTGTTCTCGGGAGTTCTCGTTGGGTTCGGCTTCGCCGTGCCGTTCGTCGCCGCGGCCGGTCTCGGGGTGGTCGGCCTGTACTTGGTATCCACGCAAGTCGTCGAAACAGTCTCAGTATCCCCCCTCCACGGGGATTGACCTGCAGAACGCTTAACCCCGAAGGGGCAAACGTGTCATTATATTCCCACACGTATGGGTGACGAAGGTCATTCCGGGAACATCACCTCGATTGTTCGCACCGTGGCGATGGACACTCAGTGGCGGTGGCTCACACTCGAATACACCGTCGTCGTTATCGCTCTTACACTCGGGTCAAGCGAGTTGTTTCTGCCGCAACAGGCCCCAGGACACGGTGTTGCGAAGTTCTTCGGGCTTTCGCTGCTCTCTATCGGGACCGTCTACGGGACGTTCTGGCTCGTCAAAACCGGCGCGTCGGCCGAAAAGATACGCTCTGTGGTCCGAATTAGTCTCATATTCGGTGTGTATGGGATATTCGTCGCGGGAATCGTCGCTATTTCCCACGCGCTTGGTAATTCGACACTCTTCGACTCGTTATTTTTACTGGCTGCCGGCGGCCTTGGTGGCGAGGCTATCGGCGTCCTCGTCGGAGACTGGTACACCGACCTCCAGCAGGCGAAACAAGAGACACAGAAGCGCTTGCAGCGGGAACAGGACGTGACGAAGCGGTTCAGCGTTCTCTATCGCGTCTTTCGGCACAACCTCCGAACGCAAGTGAACATTCTGCTCGGGTACACCGCGTTACTCGAAGCATCAGACCACGCCGACGAAGCCGACGAGTATGTGGACATAATCCAAGAGCATCTCACCCAGTTGGAGTCACTCGCGGAGAACGCAAACCGCCTCAGACGCGTGTGGGAGACAGAAGACCAACGGGAAACGAAACTGGTGAGTGAGCTGTACGAAGACGGTCTCATCCCACTCGCTGACGAATTTCCCGAGGCGACGGTCCGAATCGAGACGCCACCGGACTGTCCCGTCGACTGCCACCCGTTTGCTCACTGGGCCCTCGAAGAAGCAGCAAAGAACGCAATCATCCACACCGGCGACGATTCGACCGTCGAAGTCACCACTCGCAGAAACGGGAGCGACGTCGTCATCGAGGTCACCGACAACGGTGATGGTATCCCGGAACTGGAACAGGAAGCGCTCGCCGCACAAAGCGAGACGGCGCTCACCCACGGGCGAGGACTCGGGTTGCAGACGATTTACTGGACCGTTCGGGCGAGTGGTGGTGAAGTCGACCTCTCGGACGGTCGCTCGGGAGGCGCAGTCGTCTCGATGCGGTTCCCGCTCGCCTCGCAATCCGAGTGATTTTCGTCCGTCGTTGCCTCACGAAACGAGGCCGACGAGGAATTCGCGTACTGTCGTCGACATTTCGTCCCACGTCGTGTGGTCGACAAATCGGTTACGTGCCGCGAGTGACAGCGGCGTCAGCAACTCTCGGTCCCGGCACAATGGGGCAACGGCGTCGGTTATCGCCGACGGGTCGGCCGGGTCGACGAGAAAGCCGTCTTCGCGGTGCGTGACGAGTTCGTTCGCACCGCCCGCCGACGAGACGAGCGCCGGAAGGCCGAATCCCATCGCCTCGACTGCGGCAATGCCGAACCCTTCGTAGTGCGACGGGAGTGCGAACAAGTGCGACTGTCGGAGTGCCGTGGCGAGGTCTTCGTCTGAGAGTCGACCCGCGAACGTCACTCGGTCGGCGACACCGAGTTCAGAGACGAGGTCGTGTAGGGAGACCACGTACTCGTCGTCGACCGTCGCCCCGACGACGGTTACCTCCCAGTCGTCCCTGACGCGTGCGAGGCCGCGAAGCAACCCGTCGATGTTCTTCCGCGGTTCGAGGTTGCCGACCGAGATGAGACGAAGCGGCCCCTCGGCGACACGCGCTCGGATTTCTTCGTCGTCGAGAGGCGTCCCGTACTCGGAGAACCGGTCGCCTGCGGGGTACGCCACGACGCTCGGGTCGGGGTCGGTGACGGCCGAAACGGTCTCTTTTGTCGTCTCGCTGTTGAACACGAACGCGTCGACTGAGTGGAGATAGCGTGTCTCGATTGCCCGCCGGATATACCGCCGGAACGTTCCGAGGTTCTCAAGCGAGTTGAGGTGGTGGACGACGGAAACGACTGGTATATCGTCACCGAGTCGCGGGTTCACGCCGACGAGCGAGGGATGACACAACTCGTCTTGGAGAAGTACGTCCACGTCGAGAGAGCGCAGGCGGGAGAGCGACGTAACGTTGTCTCGGAGGCGATGTCGGTACGGTCGCTCCGGGAGCGAAATAACGGTCACCTCGTCGCCCGCGGCGCGGAGACCGCGAACGAGTTCGAGGTCGTATCGGTAGCCACCGGACCGACCGTCGAGCGGTCCGTAGACGACGAAACCAACCCGCACGTTAAATCGAGGTTTCGTACGTCGCGCTCGCTACGTCGTCCTCCCAGATACGGACTGAGACGCGCTCCGGTGTTTCGAGGCTCGCTGCTTCGATGAACTGGGTGCACACCTCGCGGGCGAAACGCTCGACGCTCGGATTCTGCCCGGAAAACTCGACAAGGTCGTTCATCGTCTCGTCGCGGTATCGAGAAAGCGTCGCATCCAGTGCAGCCTTCACGTCGTCGATGTCGACGAGATAGCCGTACTCGTTCAGCTCAGGACCGGAGAGTTCGACTTCGACGGTGAATGCGTGTGAATGGAGTTCACCTTCGGGACCGGGGTTGGGGACCGTGAGATAATGCTGGGCGATGAGGTCCCGCTGGACCGAGACGCGGTACATGACCTGTCAACCGTCCGCATACGTAAAGAGGATTTGGACGGCCTCATCGGGATTGTCTTCGAGAAGTCGATACGCGCGTGCGGCGTCACCCACGTCGACGCGGTGCGTCACGAGCGAATCGAGCGGTAGCTTTCGGAGATACTCCCACGCTAGCGAGAAGCGTCGTTCCGTGTCCCACCGGCCGCGAAGGTCAGGGTCAATCGTACTCACCTGACTACTCTCGACGTTGATTCGCGACCGGTGGAATCGGCCGCCGAGGTCCAATGTTGCCGGTTTGGTGCCGTACCACGACCCGACGATGACGCGACCGTCGTACCGTGTTACCGCCAGTGCGTCGTCGAGTGCAGTCGGGTCGCCGGAGAGTTCGAACGTCAGGTCCGCGCCGTCGGACGGAGCATCCAGTGACTCCGGGTGGATGGCCGTGTCGGCTCCGAGGCCCAGTGCCAGTTCGCGCCGTTCAGCGATGCAGTCGGCGGCGGTGAGGCTTCCGAGCGGGAACTGGTCGAGAAGGGCCGTCGTCATGAGACCGACGACACCCTGCCCGAACACGACGACGTGCTCGCCGATGAGTGGGCGGCCGTCCATCACGAAGTTGAGCGCGGTCTCCATCGTCGGCAACAGCGCGGCTCGCTCGTCGCTCACGTCGTCGGGGATGTGAGTGAGTTCGCCGGGGGTCGCGAGAAATCGGCTCTCGTGTGGATTGAACGCGAAGACGCGGCTTCCGAGAAGTGTGGACGGAACGTCGTCGCCGACAGCCTCGATTTCCCCGACGTGGACGGTGTTGTCGTAGCCGACGAAGTGGACGGTGATAGTGGCTCCT
>NZ_JBZRPK010000606.1:0-9424 GCF_058382125.1 Haloferax sp. s1 | reverse complement strand
GCGTTACAGTCCGCGGCTACGTCGAAGACCTCAGCGACGCGTTCGACCCAGCCTCGGTGTACGTCCAACCGTCGCGCATGGACACCTTCCCAGTGAGCGTGCTCGAAGCAATGCGTGCTGGACTCCCACCGGTCGTGACCGAAGCGACGGGAACGAAATCCGAAGCGCGTGAACTCGACCCCTCGCTCGTGGTCGAACCCACGCCGTCGGACATTGCGAACGGCGTGGCGACGTACTTCGACCGAACGCCCTCTGAGCGTCGTCGCCTCTCCGAAAACGCAAGCGCGCGCGGCGCGACGTTCGACGCCGAACCGAGACAGGACGCGTTCAGAGCGGCATTCGCCAGTGTACTCGAAGAATTTTAAACGTCTACCGACGAGACTCAATCCATGACCGTATACGTCGTCGGACTCGACGGGGCCGATTGGTCGCTCCTCCGACGGTGGATGGACGACGGAGCCCTCCCCGCCTTCGAACGCCTCTGTTCGGGCGGCGTCGATGCCGACCTCGAAAGTACACTGCCGCCGATTACGTTCCCCGCGTGGAAGTGCTACTCCACGGGGAAGACACCCGGAAAACTCGGCGTCTACGAGTGGTTCTCGTTCGACCACGACACCTGCGATATCTCGACGAACGACTCCTCGGACTTCCGGTCGCGCGAGTACTGGGACGTGCTCGTCGATGCGGGCGTGAAACCGGGCGTGGTGAACATGCCGACGACGCACCCGCCGCGGACGACAGACGGCGTGCTCACCATCGCCGGAAGCCCCGCCTCGGAGCGCGGCGAGTTCACTTCGCCCGCGTCGCTCAAAGCCGACCTTCTCGATGCCATTCCCTCGTACCGGGTCAAACCCAACCTCGTCCTCAGCGAGGCGTCGCCGGACGAACTGATAGCGGAGGCCCAGACGCTCGCGGACCAACGTTTCGACGCCGCCGAGTGGTTGGCAACGGAGCGCGACCGGGACTTCGTGCACACGACGGTATTCATCACCGACACCGTCCAGCACCGCCTTTGGGACCGCCCGGACCACATCCGCCGACTCTACGAGCGAATCGACGCTCGCCTCGGCGAACTCCTCGACCGCGACGACACCGAGGCGGTCTTCCTGATGAGTGACCACGGCTTCGTCGAAATCGACGAAACGTTCCTCGTCAACCAATGGCTCGCCGAGCGAGACGACCTCGTGGTGAAAGAGGAGTCGTCTCGGAACCTCCTCGCGTCGGTCGGACTCACCGAAGAACGGCTCAAGCGCGTGGTCGATACGCTCGGTCTCGTCAGCCTCGCACAGGCTGTCGTTCCCGAATCGGTCCAGCGGTGGTTCCCGAGCGAGAGCGGTCGTGTCTCGATTCAGGACGCCGCCATCGACTGGGACGAGACGAAAGCCATCTCGCTCGGCCGCGGTCCGGTCTACGTCAACGACCGCGCGTTCGACTCCGACGCCGACAAGGACGCGTACGTCGCCGACCTTACCGCGGCGTTCGAGTCGCTCGAAACGCCCGACGGAACGCCCGTGTCCGAGGCCGTCCACGACCCTGCCGATATCTACACGGGTTCGATGCCGCTCTCGCCGGACCTCCTCGTCGAATACACGACCGGCGTCGACGCCCCGGAATCACTCGGCGGTGATGTATTCGGCGAGCAGTTGGTCTGGCTTGCGACCCACCGTCACCATGGTGTGTTCACCGCATGGGGTGACGACATTGCGGACGGCGACGTGTCCATCGACCCGACGCTGTACGACCTCGCGCCGACCATCCTCCACTATCTCGGAGTTCCCATACCGGAGGACGCCGACGGCTCGGTCCTATCGCAACTCTTCGCTGGTGAAACCGCCGACCGACCGGTCGAAACGGGTCCGTCGACCGCGACAGACGTTGGCGACAACCGCGCCGACCAACGCGACGTCGAGGAGACGCTGAAGAGCCTCGGTTACGTGGAGTAACATGAACCCGCTCAAACGATTCCCGCGACTCAACAACCTGTGGATGAACACCCGGCACAAGGTGGCCCACTGGCGCGAACGACGGGACCGAACGGTAGACTACGACACGACTGTCGGAAACCCACAAAACGTGCTGTTCGTCGTCATCGACTGCCTCCGAGCGGACCACGTCTCCGGATTCGGGTACGACAGACCGACGACGCCCACGCTCGATTCGTTCGATGGTCGGTCGTTTTCGAATGCGACGGCTGCGAGTCCGTGGACGTTCCCATCTATTGCATCGCTCGTCTCGGGCCGATATCCGCACGAACACGGTGGTCGATTCGATTCTGACCCGCGCGACCTCTCGTCAGAGCAGTTCCCGACCCGCCCGCGCTCGGACGTTCCAACACTCCCCGACCTGCTCGAATCAGCGGGCTACGAGACGGGGATGGTGAGCGCGATTCCGATGGCCGACAAGTCTGTCGGCGACCGCTTCCAGTCGGTCGACATCAAGTACACCGACGCCACAGAGCGCGTCGACACGGCTCTCGAATGGATGAGCAACCGCGACCGCTGGTTCCTACACCTCCAACTCGGTGACCCACACGCACCGCTCGACATTCCAGACAGACACCGCGAGCGGTTCGGAGTCCCCGACGTGGACGGACTCGAAGACTGGCGCTTCCGAGAATCGACCGACGACGATGAGTTCGAGCAGTACCGAGATGCACGACTCCGCGCGTACGATGCGGCGATTCGCGGCGCAGACGACGAACTCGGTCGGCTCTTTGAAGCGATTCCAGACGACACCATCGTCGTCGTCTGCGGCGACCACGGCGAAGCGTTCTGGGAACACACTGACCTCGAACGACGCCTGAACGACGACCCGAGAGGGTTCTACGGGACTGACCACGGCCATAGCGTGCTCGAAGAGGTTGCTACGGTCCCCCTGTGGGTCGACGTACCGACCGTCGATACTGGCCACGACGACACTCGCGTCTCGCTCGTCGATGTCGTTCCCACCGTCGCAGAGGCACTCGAACTCGGGAATACACCCGAGTTCTCGGGGAGACCGCTCTCTCGGACAGCAGACTCAGCAACGCCCGTCATCTGCGAAGAAACCGGGTACGGATACAATCAGCGTGCCGTCTGGTTGGGTGAGAAGAAACTCATCGACGTTCCGGAAACGGGCGAAACGGTGTGGTTTGACCTCGGCGACGACCCGGGTGAGAAACACCCACTTGACGACCCGCCTGCCGAACTCCGAGAGGCGTACGAGACGTTCGGCATGGGCGTCCACGGCGACGAGAAGATGGAAGTCGATTCGTCGACGCGCGACCGACTCGCCGAACTCGGGTACTTGGAATAACTTGACTGCTATTCGAGGTAGCCAAGTTCGCGGAGATGTTCTTCGACCATCTCTTCGCCCTCATCGACGCCGCCAACACCGCTTCTGAGGTCTTTCATTTCTTGCATGTGTTCGTCAAGGGCGGTGGAGAGTTCGTCGTATTCGGGAATGTCGTCTCCCGAACGGCCGTCTTCGGGTCGCTCTTCGGGAGTCTCGGTGACGTCGAAGCAGAACTCACCGTCGTCGGCGTGTCGGAGTAGCTTCCAGCCGTCGTTGCGGCGGACGTAGCTCCGCTTGTAGTCGATTTGTCGACCGACACCGCCGAACGCGTATTTTCGCCCATCGACTGTGCTACGGGCCACGTCGAGTGCAGACTCTCCCCGCCACTCGCGAGGTACATCCAGCCTAACCGCGTCCGCCAGTGTTGGTGCCGTATCGAGGAGTCGGACCTGCCCGTCGACGGTTCCCGTCTCGTCGGTTCCGCTCAAAAGGAACGGAACACGAACAGTCCCTTCCCAGAACTCAGCGGGATGGCCTGCATTGCCGTGTTCGCCGACGAGTTCGCCGTGGTCGGCGGTGAAACAGATGGTCGTGTCGTCTACGACCCCGCGCTGGTCGAGTTCGCCCATAAGCGATTCGAACTGGTCGTCAACGTAGGCGCACTCGGCGTCGTACAGGTTGCGAATCAACTCCCACTCTTCGTCCGTCACCTCTTCGGGGTGATGCGTCCCCTTGCGCGAGAGTCGTCGACAGTCAGCGATTCCAACCGGTTCGTCGAGGAACTGCCGCTGATACTCTTCGGGGGCCTCGTAGGGGTGATGGACGTCCATGTAGTGAAGCCAGACGAACCAGTCTTCGCCTTCCTCACGTTCGTCTATCCAATCGAGTGCGCGACGGTTGAGCGAGGCGGCCCGCTCGTACTCGCTTTCGTTGCCGACGGTCGTCGACCACATCGCGTCGACTTTGGTGTAGATTCGCTCGATGGTTTTGAACAGAATCCCGTCCTTATTGAGGTTCGACTGGACGAACTGCTTGAGCTTCCCGGCCTCCGCCGAGCCACTGGCGTCGTGCATCGTGTCGAACCCCCTATCGAAGTGGTACGACCCGCTGGTGAAGTGGTTGTCAGTGTAGCCTGCGGTGGCAAAGCCGGCGTCCCGAAGGTGTTCTGCGAGCGTGACGATGCCGCCTCCGCCAGCAGGGAGACCGAGTCCGTCGATGCTAGCGAAATGGCGACTCGCGTGGATAGACGGGAACGAAGCGGGGGTGGATGGACCGTTCGCGACACACTGGGTGAATTCCAGCGCGTCGTCCGCGAAAGACCGCGTGAACGGCATGACCCGCTCGTTCACGCGGTCGTATCTGAGAGAGTCCACGGTGACGAGCAGCACGTTCATACCGTACGCATCTCACGACCGGGGTAAAAAGGACTCTGGACGGTGCCGACCGTTTCAACCCGGACCGTTATTTCGACTGCGAAGTCGGGGTGACGACGACCTCGAATCCGGAGACTCCCTGTCCGAAACTATCGGCGAGCCACAGCGCAGCCGAATCAGGGAGTGGTTTCGCCCACCGAACTTTGTCTACCGTGAGGTCGACGATGTCGAACATATCGCTCATGAGGTAGTGCTCGAACGTCCGCGGGTCGAACGGGCGCGTATGTGTTGGGTCTATCCACGCACCGGCTGAGTTCCAGTGTGGTCCGGCAATCTTCGCCGTTCCGCCGACGCGAGTAATACGGTGAATCTCTTGGAGGGCAGCGTAGTGGTCGTCGAGGTGTTCAAGGACGTTGTCTAGAACCACCTCGTCGAAGGCGTCATCCGGGAATGGCCACGGATAGTCGTTGAAGTCCCAGACAGCGTCCGGGTCGACGCTGTCTCGGATGTCGACGTTATACCACCCTTCCTTGTACTCATCCCCGCACCCGAGATTGGCTCTGTCGAAGTTTTCAATCTCGCTGTCGAAGCGTTCACCCGCTCCACCAGAGTGCTCGATATTCGCACCGATGGACGGACCCCCTTCCAAAGTGGCCATATGCGAGAGTCGTTATTATCCAATGTCAATGTTTGGTGCTAATAATGACATTTGATAATCTGGTATTGTCAGCCTTTCTTTAAAATAGGAACTTAGTTTGTTTTGAAAATGGGGGAATTCATATACTGACCGCTTCACTTGGTGCGGTTACCGTTCAATCGTACACGTCGAGCAACCTGCCGACGACGGCATCCCAGTCGATGACCGTCTCTGCATCGGTCTCTGTTCGGTCGCGCGCCTCGCGGACGGCCGCTGCGACACGCACCGGATTGGTGTCGGTGATTCCCACGACTCCGGACTCGGAGGTCCAGTCGGAGAGCGCAGCGGCGTTGGAGACGACACAAGGCGTACCCGCGGTTAGCGCCTCTGCGACCGTCATGCCGTACGCTTCGAATTCGCTTAGTGTCACGTACGCCGCGGCCCCCGCGTAGAGTCCGGGGAGGTCCTCGTCGGCGACGTAGCCGAGGAATTCGACGCGGTCGGAAACGTCCGCTCGGGCGGCGATTTGCTCCAACTCGTCGCGGTAGTCGCCGCTTCCGGCGACCAGTATGTCGTACTCCGGAAGTTCCGAAAGCGCTCGAATCGCGTGTTGGACACCCTTGTACTCCTCTAACCGGCCGACGGTCAGGATGTACGGACGGTCTCTCTCAGTTGCCTCGGCCGACGCAAACCGGTCGATTTCGAGTCCGTTCGGGATGACCGTCGCGCCGACGCCGAAATCACCTTCGAGGTGTGACCGCTCCCACTCGCTCACCGCAACAACTCGGTCTGCGCGCCGGACCGCCCATCGACCGAGCGGTTGGTACAGCGACAGAAGACGGTCACGAACGGAACTCGCGCTTGCGCCGTGGTAGTGCGGCGTCACCACGAACGTTCGGTCACCGACGCCGAGCGCCGCGAAGAAAAGCGGAAACGAGTGGTAGTTGTGTGCGTGCACGACGTCGGCGTCAGCCTGTCTCACCGCGCGGGTGACTTGCGGGCAGATGTGCATCGCACCGCCGGGTGCGACACCTCGAAGCCGCCGCACGCGAACACCGTTGCGTCGCTCACGGCGGAAGCCGTCCGCCCCCGCGTCCGCGGTGATGACGGTCACGTCGTGGCCGCGGTCGACGAGACGTTCCGAGATTTCACGGACGTGCGTCTCGACACCGCCGGACTGTGGCGGATACCGCGGCGTCACCTGCAGTATCTTCATTCTGCTATCGGTCGGTCCGTCGGTTGAGTCGGCGATTCATTCGTAGACATCCCGCAGTTCCTCGTCGACGTCCCAGATAGCCGAACCTTCGCCGCGGAGGAGTTTCACGGCGGCGAAAAGCAGGGACACCTGCGTGTCGAAGATGGCGTAAAACGGCTGGAGCGAGCCGAGGAGGTCGCGCGAGCCGAGGAGCGTGAACGCGCCGAGCGCGGCGGGAAATGCGAGTCCGAGCGGGGCGGGGACGGGGGGACCGGCGAGAGTTGTCAGCCCGACTGCGCCCGCGGGGGGGCACGGCGGGGCCGCCCGGGAGCAACCGTGGGACGGGAGGACGACGCCGCCGTAGAGACCGTGGCGACCGATGGCGTCGCGGTGCTGGAAGAGCAGGCGAATCAGGCCCATCGCACGACGGTCCTTCTGCGTGCGCCGCTTGCCGAACTCGGAGTGTGACGCTTCCATGTACTGCACTGCCGGGTCGAAGATGACGCGCTTGCCGTTGCGTCGAATCTTCAGCGCCAACTCGGTGTCGTCGGCGATGGAGTCGGGGTCGATAGGGACGATTTCGTCCCGCTCGAACGCCGAGAAGGGACCGTGGAAGATGAGCGTCGAGTCGATGTGCGACTCCAGCGCCTGGATGGTCGCCTGGATGTCGCGGTAGCCCTCTTCGACGTCGCTGCCGCCGAGTACCTCGACGTTTCGGCCAGTTACTGCACCGACATCCGGGTCTGCGAGGTTCGCGGCCGCTTCGCGGAGCGCGTTGGGGGCCACTTTCGAGTCGCAGTCGGTCTTGACGACCATCTCGTTTTTCGTGGCGGCGTAGGCGTCGTTGAGCGCGGGCGCGAGGCCGCGGCGTTCGTCTTCTTCGAGGAGCGTCAACTCGGGGGTCTCCCGGTCGGCGAAGAAGTTGCGGATGATGTCGCGAGTGTCGTCATCGCTGGAGTCGACGACGACGACCTCGACTTTGTCCATCGGGTAGTCGAGCGACACGAGGTCGCGGAGTTTGTTCTCGACGATTCGTTCTTCGTTGTACGTCGGGAGGACGATGCTGACTGACGGTTCCGCACGGCTCTTTTCCGCGGGTGACCCCTGTGGGTTCCACACCTTTGCAAGGAGCAGGTAAATCACGTAGGGGAGCCCCGTGAGAGAAAGGAGCGCCGTGACGGCACCGCCGAGACGTTTGACGAGTCTGCGCATGGTCCGCCCTTGACGGACTGCGACAAAAATCCCGACGGTCCCTTCCGCGAATGTGCACCGGGTTTCGGAACCACTTTTAAGCGTCCACTTCACAGGTACTGCCGATGGATTACGCGGACGTTTGCGTCCTCGTCCCGACCTACAACGAAGCGGAGACTATCGCCGAGGTCGTCGCCGACTACCGAGACGAGGGGTTCGGAAACGTCCTCGTCGTCGACGGCGACTCCACGGACAGGACGCGCGAACTCGCCGAAGAGGCCGGCGCGCGCGTCGTCGTTCAGTCCGGGGACGGGAAGGGACAAGCAGTCAGAGAAGCCGTTGAAAAGCACGTCGAAACCAAATACGTCCTGATGCTCGACGGTGACGGCACCTACGAGCCGACGGACGCGCCGAAGATGCTCGAACCGCTCGGTGAGGGATACGAACACGTCATCGGCGACCGGTTCGCCGACATGCGGTCCGGCGCGATGACGACGCTGAACAGGATTGGCAACCAAATCATCAACCGCGCCTTCGCGCTCATCCACGGGCAGGACTTTGGAGATATTCTCAGCGGCTACCGCGCGTTCACCCGCGAATCGTTCTTGCAGATGACGCTCACCTCAGACGGGTTCGGTATCGAGACGGAGATGGCCGTCGAGTGCGCGAAACGCGGCATCGAGACGACGGTCGTGCCCACGACGTACTACCCTCGCCCGGACGGGTCGGATACGAACCTCCACCCGATTCGCGACGGCGGCATCATCTTTCTCGAACTCTACCGGCGCGCCAAGACCAACAACCCGCTTTTCTACTTCGGGAGTGTCGGTCTCGCGTCGACCGCGACGGGGCTCGGTCTCGCCGCGTACGTGGCCTACGAGTGGGTTGTCCGGACCGTGTCACACGAGGTTATCGCCGTCGTCTCCGCGGCGGGCATCCTCTTCGGCGTCCAACTGCTGATGTTCGGCGTGCTGTCTGACCTCATCTTGTCGCTCCACCGCGAACAGATGAAGCGCATCCAAGACCTCGAAGGAGAGAGTTCGGACGACTAGGAGAGAAACGTCGGACCGTCAGAACGGGACGAGCGCGCGAAGTCGCCCCATGAGGCTTTTCGACGCCTTCGCACGGTATTCCTCGAAAATCGGGTGCAGTGTGTCCAGCAGCTCCCGACGCGACTCGAAGCGGTCTTTCGACGCGACTTCGAGCGCCTCGCTTATTTTGACCGTGTTTCCTGCGGCGTCGACTGGCACGTCGACATCGTCGAGCGCCTGCACAATCGTCCGTGTATCTGCTGGATAGTCGATATCGGCGGTATCGACATCGTCGGCCAGTGCGGCGATGCCGAACTCGATTGTATCCGGCTCCGACATATCGTTTTGGGGCGGTCTCGCAGCCATCGAATCGGTATAACTCACCCGTGGCGGAAAAAACCCCCAACCTCCGGAGATATCGTTAGTCACTACTTGTCAAAATATTGCCTTGAATTATATTACTACGAAGTACCGCTGGGGTTAACCCCGATGAGTTCCAGATACAAGCTATGACGGAGTACACGACGGTTTCTATCCCGAAGGAGCTGGCCGGCCGCGTCGACGAAACACTCGAAGGAACGACATTTTCCAGTACGAGTGACCTCGTCCGGTTTCTGCTTCGCAGCATCGTCATCCAGCACGAGCGGTCGGGTGGCGACCTCTCCGAGTCGGAGTTCCAGGAGATTGCGGAGCAGTTGACCGACCTCGGCTACCTACAGTAGCG
>NZ_JBZRPK010000022.1:0-608 GCF_058382125.1 Haloferax sp. s1 | reverse complement strand
CGCGTACTTCGATGCGTTCCGGCGCGACGAAGTAGACCGCACGCCCCTGCATCGTTCAGTCGTCTGCGGTCTCGACAGATGCGTCTGCGAATTCGACGGTCGTCCCGAGGTGACGGCAGTCTTCGAGCGCGTGCTTGGCAGCGAAACCTGCCTCGTGCGCGTTCGAGGCCGTGCCGACGCCGACCTTGAGTTCGACATCCGCGTCGGCCTCGACGTGGTCGATGGCGGCGCGGTACTGCGCTTCGGAGAGGTCGGGAGTGACGGCGATAATGTTGTCGCCGCCGACGAAAAACGACAGCGCGCCGTGTTCCTCTCGGAGATAGCGCATGAGCGACGCGTAGCCCTGTTCGATGTGGATGAACGTGTCGAACTCGTTGAGGCGGTCGGTGTACTTGCCGGTCGCGTCGTTCACGTCGAAGTGTGCGATTTGGAGGTCGGTACCGGACCGGTCGTCCTCGGCGAGCGTCTCGCCGGAGAGTACTTCCCGGCGGTCGCCGTCCTGCGCGCTTCCGGCGCGTTGGATGCCGTTGGTGGCGCGTTCGAGAGCGACTGCGGGCGAGCGGTCGGTCCCGATACCGAGACTGAGCGTCACCGGGTATCGGTTGGCG
>NZ_JBZRPK010000717.1:11620-22482 GCF_058382125.1 Haloferax sp. s1 | reverse complement strand
GTGACGAACAACAGGCGGAGGCCGAGCAGGTCGATGAAGAGGTCGAGTCCGGTATTCAGGACGGCGACTTCGTTCGCCTCGCGTACACGGTTCGGACGGTTGAAGACGGCGACGTCGTCGACACCACGAGTGAAGAAGTGGCCGAAGAGGCCGAAATCGACGTCGAGGGCTACGAATTCGAGCCTCGCGTCGTTATCGTTGGTGCCGGTCACGTCTTCCCCGAGGTCGACGACGCCCTGACGGGTGCCGAAGTCGGTGACGAGGGTGAAGTCGATATCCCGGCCGCCGACGCCTTCGGCGAGTACGACGAGGACGAGGTGCGCACGGTCAGCGCCAACAAGATCGACGAGGACGACCGCTACCCCGGTGCGCAGGTCACCATCGACGGCGAGCAGGGTCGCCTCGAGACCATCATCGGCGGCCGCGCCCGCGTCAACTTCAACCACCCCCTCGCGGGCAAGGACCTCGAATACGAGTACGAGGTTCTCGACCTTGTCGACGACCGCGAAGAGCAGGCCTCCGGCCTGCTCGGCATGTACCTCCAGCAGGCTCCTGAGGTCTGGGTCCAGACCGACGAAGTCGAAGAAGAGCAGGTTGTCGAGTCCGACGACGAGGAAGACGAAGACGCCGAACCCGAGACGGAGACCGTCACCGTCGAGAAGGACACGCTCTACATCGAGGCGACGCCGCAGATGACGATGAACCAGCAGTGGATGTTCTCGAAGCAGCAGATTGCGCAGGACATCATGCAGCGTCTCGACATCGACCGCGTCATCGTCCAGGAAACCATCGAAGGCGGCATGGGCGGCATGGGCGGTCTCGGTGGTATGATGGGCGGCGCAGGCGGCGCTGACATCGAAGAGGCAATCGAGGACGTCGACATCGACGCCGACGAACTCGCCGCAGAACTCGACGACGCGGACGAAGAGTAAGCGAGCATCCCCGCCGCTCCTCGTGAATCGGCGGCTTCTTGATACTCGCCTTCCGACCGCTTCGTAGCTATGGCTTCGCCAGACGACGCCGCGACGCACGACCTCCGTGACTTCACCGACGTGAAAGTCGCACTCGTCGCCGGTCTCTGTACCGTCGTATTGACGCTGGCACTCAAATACGGTGCTAGCGTCGAAGTTTCGCTTGTCTACCGTCTCTCTCCGCTCGCTCCGTACTTCGCGTACGTCTTTAGCCGTGGCGCGGCGCTCTCGGCGCGCGTATGGATGGCACTCATCGCAGTCGTCACGCTCGGCACGTTCGGATTCTTCGCGTTCTGAATCGCCGGGTGACTATCGGCGTCGCCAGCCAATCGTCGGCCCAGCGGTTTCGTCCTCCTATTCAGGCAATGTCACGGCTGGTATCGACCGAAACCCGCTCTGCGAGTCGAAGTTTGATGGTCTCGTCGAGCGCCCGACCGCCGCGGAATTTTGGAACCGCAAGCCGATTTTCTATCTCCGAGCCGTCGATGTTCGTGTCGAGGTCGAACACGATATCGGCCATGTGCTCCGTCAGGTCGCGGTTATCGGGTACTGTCTCGCCTTTGAGACCGTGGAGAATGGTGAGTCCACGCGTATTGACCATATGCGTCTGGAGGACGTTGAGGAATTTTCGGTAGCGCGGCCCCTCGTTTCGTTCGAGAATATCGACCACGTCGATGATGAGGTTCGCCCTCTCTGGGAGGTCGCGCACGAGTTTGTTCGCCGTGTCGAGCGGTGCATCACCGCCCACATTACGGATAGTCGGGTTTCCCGTCGGGCCGGGGCATCGCTCGAGTGCATCCTCGACGGCGACTTCGGAGCGCAGAGTCGTAAGCCACAGCGTCCCACGGGTGGTCGTCAGTTCGTACAAGAAGAGTTCGGACTGGCTGGCCGGGTCGGCCGTGAGGAGGACGATGCTCCCCGCCGGAATCCCACCGTCGAGTTGACGGTCGAGAATATCGATACCGGTCGCCAGTCGAGACATGCCCGTGGCTAAGACATTCACTCATATTACTTCTTCCCCGAAATATTGTCTACAATCCGACGATAGGCGGACTGAACTGTCGGTTGAGTGAGCACTGGAGACGCTTCGTCCGGGACCGTTCCCAGCATCGGCGCGCCGATGAGGTCGCTCACTGCCTCCGGGGCTACTCGCGCGCGCGTGACCACACATCCGACGACTGGTGTTCCGAGCGTGCGCGCCATCGCCGCCGTCTTGGCCGCGTCGCGGAGCGCCGGTGCACACAACGACGTGACGACGATGACGCCGTCGGCGACGCGGAGCGGTGTTGCGGCGTCGGGTCCCGCTCCGGCTGGACAGTCGACGACCGTGGTTCGGTCGTCTGCTGCGACCGACTCCAGCCATCGCTCGAAGGCATCGTCGTCGGTTCCGCTCGGGGCCGGAAGTACCGAGACTGTCGGGTCAGTCGGGTGCGGGTGAACGTCCGGTTCGAGAACGACACCGCTTGTCTCTGCCTTGTTTCGGCGTTCGACTCCGGCCATGGTGTGCAGGTTCGGCATGTCCCTGTCGGCGTCGACCGCGAGAACGGGACCGTCGAGCGCACTCGCCAGTCCGAGTGTCGTGGTGGTCTTGCCGCTGCCGCCCTTACCGCCCGCGATTGCCAACATAGTCCGGGATGGTCCCGGTTTGGTATTTGAATCTACGGCGAACGCGGTGTGGTCTGGAGAACACGAAGTACAGAACGGCGAAGCTGAGGTAAGATGGCGAAACTACGGTGCGGAGAACCGAGGAACGAAGGGTCGGCTGCGCCGAGACGACAGTCCCTATCAGTCGTGACAGCAACCGCCGGCTTCGCCGCCGAAATCGACCGAAAGCGGCTCGGAGATAGCCTCGTTCACCTTTTCCAACTCGCCGACCAGTTCGGCCTGCGCGAGGAGATACTCCTCCATCACGGGTTTGGAGTGGAGTTCCTCTTGGGCGGCTTGGACCTTCTGGAGGCCCTCCTGTGTTGCCTCACCCATCTGACGGGCCACGTTGAACTCCTCGCGGAGTCGATTGAACTCGGTGATGAGTTCTTGTACCTCGTCGTCGGCTTCGACGGCCGCCTTCGCCTCCTCGTACGCTTCGTACTTCGGATGGTCGGCGATGGCTTCGCCGAGTTCGCGCCCGAGTTCTTCGAGCCGCGTCGTCTGCGTGCTCATAGTCGCGGATTAGGCGTCAAACGGTTTCAACCTGCCGAAGGGCGAAGTGCGCGGGTTGCTGAAGGGCGAAGTACACGGGTTTCAGACCTGTGTTTCCACGAATGAAACGACGTCGGCCAACTCGTCTGGTCCGATACCGTGGGGGACTTGATACACGTTCGAAGTCACGTCCGCGCCGAGTTCGCGAAGTCGGTCGGCGGCGCGTTCTGCCCGTGATGCCGGGATGATTTGGTCTATCTCGCCCGCGCCGATGAAGACAGGCTTCCCGGAAACTCCATCCGGGTCGAGGTCGGCGTGCGACTCGGCCAGATAGCCGTGGAGAGCAACGACCCATGCGTAGTCGTCGGGGTCGTCGAGCAGGAGCGAGAGACTGGCGATGGCCCCCTGACTGAACCCGAGCAGACCGATTCGTTCGGGGTCGAGGTCGTACTCGGCGATAGCCCCCTCGATGGACTCGCGTACGAGTTCGCGCGACCGCTCGAACTGTTCGGCGTGGGGCTGACTCTGGTGAAGCCCGCCCGCGGAGAGGTCGAGGTCGTACCACGTGTACCCTCCTTGTAGCTCGTCGGGAGCGCGGAGACTCACGACGTGAAGGGTGTCGGGAAATCGCCGTGAAATCTGGAGTAAATCCTGTTCGTTCGACCCGCGACCGTGGAGCAACACGACCGCAGGCCCCGGCCCATCACCCGGCTCCGACGGTTCGACGTGAACGTGTTCGAGTGGAATCTCAGTCATGAATGGGAGTAAGCCGTCGTTCGGCTTCAACCCCCGAGTGGCGGGCGTGTAACCGGGTGACACCGGTCTAATCCCGCCCGTTAGGTGGTTCCTACTCAGGAATTAATCTCGAATGCGAACGCCGAGAGTTGCTCCGCATCCTTCACACATCCAGAGGTCGTTCGACTTCCGTCCGACCATGACGCTGCGCTTCTCCATCGAGGTTATTTCGGGGACCGTCTCACCGCGTTCGAGGTCGTCCACACCCTCGATGGGTTTTCCGCAGGCCGGACATTCGGTTAGTGGCTCGCCACTGGTCGCTTCGTGGATATGTTCAGTGTCGATGGATTCGTGGCTGTGCTCGGTGCTATCTTCATGTTCATTGGTGTCGTGTGACATATATTTTGATATGTTACCATATCGGTAATCACCTCCGGGGGGTGACGAGACGATTGCACGAGCGTGTGGAGTACGTCGGTTACGTTCGGAGCGTGTCGGCTCAGCCGACCCCGCGGTCACGACATTTCGATGAAACCCGTCTGTGTGCGGGTGTGTGACGCTCAATCGTGGGAAAACACCGTCGTTAAACCGCTTCGTCCGTTAGGGGGCTTCAATGAGTCAGGACGCCTCCTCGGAGGGAGACCTTCGAAATACCGGGATGTCGCTCAAGCACGACCGGGAGTGGGACTACGAACTCGAACGCATCGTCGAAGCTATCGAAGAACGAGACGCCAAGCGCGTCGGTCTGCAGTTCCCCGAAGGACTGAAGCGCCGCGGCCCGGCGGTCGCCGACGACCTCCGACAGCTCTGTGACGACGACGTGACGTTCATGCTCTCGGGACAGCCGTGTTACGGCGCGTGCGACCTTGACACCTACCTCATGCGCCGAACCGACGTGTTCGCCCACTTCGGCCACTCGCCGATGAAGGAGTCTGACAAGATTATCTACGTCCCGCTTTTCTCCAACGTCGACCCGTTCCCCATCATGGAGGACGCCCTCGACGAACTCGAAGGCGACGAGGTCGGTCTCGTCACCACGGCCCAGCATATGAACCGGTTCGAGGACATGTGCGACTGGCTCGAAGAGCGCGGCTACACCGTCCAGACCCGCAAGGGCGACGACCGCCTCACCTACGAAGGACAGGTGCTCGGCTGCAACTACGCTTCTGCGGACATCCCCGCGGACAACGTGCTCTACGTCGGCGGCGGCAAGTTCCACCCGCTCGGCCTCGCCATGGAGCACCCCGAAAAGAACGTCGTCATCGCCGACCCCGTGAACAATGTCGTCACTATCGCCGACACGCGGAAGTTCATGAAGCAGCGCTACGCCTCGGTTCACAAGGCGATGGACGCCGAAAAGTGGGGCGTCATCTTCTGCACCAAAATCGGTCAGGGTCGCATGGAAATCGCTGAGAAGATTCTCGAAGACAACGAAAACGCCTATCTCATTACCATGGACGAGGTGACGCCGGACCGCCTGCGTAACTTCGACATGGACGCGTTCGTCAACACGGGGTGCCCGCGCATCACGACCGACGACGGCCCGCGCTTCCACAAGCCGATGCTCACGCCGCAGGAGTACCGTATCGCCGTCGGCGACGAACCTCTCGACTCGCTCGAGTTCGACACCTTCCACGGTACGTGGTAAGCTAACTGGCGTCTCTCGCTCCGGGACTCCGTTCTGACTTCTCTCTCGTTTTCAAGACGTATCAAACAGAATACCTATGCCGTCGGCCCGTTCACGGTCATTCATGGTCCCTCCACGAAAATCACTTCCAACCCTCCTGAGCCTCCTCGGCGTTCTCGCGCTCGCGGGGACGGCCGCCGCACAGAACTTCGGGTCTACACCAGAAATCTCACCGATGGCCCGTGCTGGTGTCAACTTCGCCATCAATCTCGTCGTCGGTGGGATTCTCGTCGCCGCCGCCCCCGAGTACACCCGCGGCTCGATAGCTGAAGTCCGGAGCGCTCCCGGTCGGTCGATTGCCTGGGGTTTCGGTATCCTTGTCGCAGTGGTGATTGGAATTATTGCGAGCTCCTTAATCCCGCTTCTCGGCATCCTCCTCGTGCTGCTGGAGTCTCTGGCATTCGTGATCTTAATCGTTGTCGGCAGTGCCGTTGCAACTGTCTTGTTCGGGTCTATCGTCGTGACTCCGGTTACGGGGCGTTCTCCATCGCTCGGCGTGGCGCTCGTCGTCGGCGCAGTTGGAACCGCGTTCCTCTCGATTATTCCTGTTTTCGGTGCGCTCGTCCTGTTCATTGTTAACCTACTCGGACTCGGTGTCGTCGGTCGTAACGCGTATCTATCCCTGTCCTGACACCAAAAACTAATTTTTGCCACGACAGCCGGGGAAATCACCACAACATTCAGGGTACCGGTAGCGAATGAGACAGATAGATGCCGACGACCCACCTTTCCGTCCTTGGACTCGACGTCCAGCGGGTCGTCACCCCGCTCGAAGCCGGCGACTTCGACGCCGACCGGGTTCGTCTGGTCCGTGACGAGGCCGACCCCGAGCAGGGTCGCGACCCGGACGACTGTGCAGCTGGTGCTCCGCGGACCAGTGCACACGTCGCCAAGACAGTTATCGAGCAACTCTCTCGGCGTCACGACGCCACCGTCGACGAAACACGACTTCCGTTCGATGCGCCGTTCACAGAGTTGTACGCCGCAACGACCAGCCTGTTGCGCGAGACGACCACTGATAGCAACGTTCACGTGAACCTCGCCAGCGCACCACCACAGGTCGCCGCTGCGTTCTACGCCGCGCGAACCGCCCTCGTCGACGGCGGCGAGGTTGACCGCGCGACTATCACTATCCTGACCGTCCCGGCCACAGACCGCCGCGACCTCGCCGCTATTTCGGACCTCCGCGGTCTCGTCGGGGAAGCGGAGACCGCTGCTTCGGCACTGTCCGAATTTCAGCGTGTCGCCGACGGTCCGGCGGCTGCGGCCGTCGCCCAACCGCTTCGTATCGCACTGTCCGACCTTCGCCACGCGCTTGCCGAGGCGAGCGGTGAGTCTCGCGGGCAGCGTCAGAGCCGACCCGCACGCGTTTCGAGTTCGAGGGATGGCTCCCCGCTCGGTGCCATGACTTCCTACGTCGGCCGCGCCCGAGAACAACTCGTGGACCTCGTTGAAACCGACCAACCGCATCCTGACCCGTCCGACACGCGCGACCCGAATGCGGTTCTCGACGCTCTCGAATCGTGGCTCGACACCGAGACGAAACTGCTCTCACCGGTCGAAGACGACCCACACGAACTGCTCGCTCGCTTCCGAACGAGTTGTGAGGCCCGCTTCGGGAAGTTCGAAGACGAGGCGACTATCTCGCTTTTCGACTCGCTCGACCGATTCGAAGCGCACCTCGACGCGTATCTCGACGCGCGGATGCACCTCTCGTCCGCCGCGGAACCGGTTTCGGAGACGACGGACGAACTCGTTCGCCGAGCCGACGAGGTGAGAACCCGACTCGCCGAAATCGACGAAAACGGACTTGTGGGCGGGGACTCGACGCTGACGCTCGAAAGCCACACGCTCTCACCGCTCGGAGACCTCGAAGCGACCGTGCTTCACGTGTTGGCGACCGGCCCGCCACGGTCGCGCCCCCGAACCCGACGTGCGGTTGCCGCGAATCTCCGCGAGCGCGCTGAACACCACGGTATCGTCGCTGGCGCACGGGACGAAGACTCGTGGTCGTCGTTCGAATCGTTCTGTGTGCGCATCGCTCGGAATAGCGAAGAAGGCGACCGATTCGAAAAACGATTGTCGAACGCGCTGCGCCCGCGTCTCGATGTTGCTGTCGAGGCACTCTGTGCGAACGGCTATGTTCGTACGCGCGAGCGGCGGAACGGTCGAGATGCGCTCGAACCGTCCGATGCGGGGCAACTCTGGGGCGAGACTACCGACTGGGAATCCTTCTGTGAGACCGTCGTCGACGACGTACTCCGCGACTGCGTCGAGCGCGACCTCGACTGACTACGCTTCGCGTTCGATAAACTCGACCGCCTCTTCCGGGGTTTCACACGACTTGAACCCGCCGAGCGCCCCGACCTGCTGTGTTTTGAGACCGGCGATTGGTCGGTCGAACACACTCCCGTAACCAATCTCTGAGAGCGTTCCGCCCGCCCCGTCGATGGCGATGACTGCATCGCCGTTCATCGCGACGAGCGCGTTTCTCGCGTGTCCGAGACCGGTCACGATAGGCAGGTCGACGAACTCGTTGGCCTCGTCTCGGTCCTCACCCGGCAGGATTCCGATAGTCGTCCCGCCGGCGTCTTTCGCACCGCGACACGCAGCCTCCATCACGCCACCGAGTCCGCCGCAAACGACGGTGTGGCCGCGCTGTGCGAGGAGTCGGCCGACGTCTTCTGCGAGGGACTCTATCGGCGTGGGAACGGTGCTCCCGCCGATAACACTCACGCGCACGGATTCGCCCTCTCGCGCGAAGACTTCATTTCGAAGCGTATCACAGGAGGTAGCTCTGCTCCATCGCGTATAAAATCGAGGGCGATTCGACTGGGACGGTCGAAGTCGACGGAAAAACTCGCGTTAGTAATCGTCTGTTCGCTGTGCGTCGTCGTCGAGGGGGGAAACCGGCTCCCACGTGGAACACGCACGCATCGTCTGGGCCATCGACGAGAAATCTGCCGTCTGCTTATGAGCGCCTGACATGATGTCTCCAACGACGGGTGCATCCACTAAATAGTTTGCCGGGGTAGAACCATATGCTACTAATATATGGCGGTAGTCTATTGTGACATAGGTTGTCAGTAATTGGTAATCGGAGACGCGGTTTCGTCCTGTTTTTCTATCGCCGAGAACGCAACGCTTAGTCTCCCGGCACAAGGAGTCGTCTCTATGACAGTCAGCGACTGGAGTGACTGGCTCCCGCGGGCGGTCGAATCGGCCGACCCCGAGACGGTTGCCATCTGGTATCTGGGTTGCAACGGCTTCGTACTCAAGGGAAGTGAGGGAACGACGGTCTTTATCGACCCCTACGTCGGACTCGGCGACCCGCCGCGGACGGTCCGCATGGTTCCGGTTCCGTTCGACCCCGAGGACGTGACCGAGGCCGATGCGGTCCTCGCCACGCACGAACACACCGACCACGTCCACGGCCCGAGTCAAGCGCCAATCCTCGAAAACACGGGCGCGAGGTTCGTCGCCCCCGATGACTCACTTTCGGTCGCCTACGACGACGAGGCGTGGCTGGACGATTACGACCTCTCTGAAGACCAGTTCGAGGAGGTTACGGAGGGCGACACTATCGAAATCGGCGAGTTTACGGTTCACGTCGAACCCGCCTACGACCCCGATGCGACCCATCCCGTCTCGTACGTCTTCGAACACGAGTCCGGGACGTTCTTCCACGGTGGCGACACCAAGCCGTCCGACAAATTCGTCGACCTCGGCGACCGCTACGACATCGACCTCGGTGTCCTCGCATTCGGTACCATCGCCAACATTGCGGACAAACAGACCGGCGAACCCGTTCGGACGAAGTGGTACAACGACGAAAATCAGGTTATCGAGGCCGCGAACGACCTCGACATCGACCGACTACTTCCCTCGCACTGGGATATGTGGAAGGGCATGACCTCGGACCCGAAGGTGCTGCACCACCACGCAAAGAGCTTCGATGCGCCACGTTCACTCGAACTCGTCGAAATCGGCGACCGCGTCGACCTGTAAACTACGCTACCCGCCCTGTCTACCCGCTACTGCTTTCTTTTTATTCGGTTCCAGCGCCGACTTGTTCTCACATCGTCGTCACCTACTTTCACGCTGACTGTTCTCGCTCGCAGACAGTCGCATATTCGAGACCGACGAATCGGCAGACAGCGGCGACTTGGGTTGCCTCTCCCCGGTTGTTTTATAATGTATGTCGGGAAAGTGGCGGCCATGAGTCGCGAGTCCGAAGGGGTTACATCAGTCTCGGACGGCGAAGTTACGGTCCAAAAGACCTTCGCCGCCGACGAGTTTCCCGTTCCTGCAATCAAGTTCGTAATCAACTCGTCGCGAGACGAACCGACCCGCATCCGAGTTATCGACCGAATCCCGGAGTCGTTCCCGATGGAGAGCGTGGGTTTCCACCCCGAATTCGAGAGCGACAACTGGACCGCTTACAAGGACCACCGCGTCGAGTACGAGCGGACGCTCGAACCCGGCGAAGAACTCGTCACGGTCTACGGTATCCGAATCACCGACGGCCACGACCGAACCGACTTCCTCGAAGAGCCGACGCTCGAACGGATTCCGGTCGACGGCGGTATCGACCCCGAAGACATCGACGACATCCTTGGGGAGGACCGCAGTCAATTGGTGCGCGACGTGCTCGCCGGAAACCGCGCGCCGCTTCAGGCCGACGAGGAAACGGACGATGATGAGGGGGAAATCATCGACCAACACGCCGACGCGGACGACGAGGTGGCTGCCGAAGCTCAGTCGACCGACGAGACACCAACCGGGAACGCTCCGGTTGGCGATTCCCCGACCGGCGACGCCCGAGTTGGCGACACGCCGACCGACGACGACCTCGCTGCGGCTTTCGGGGCAGACGATGAAACCGCTGCCGACGCAGGTAACGACGCTGTCGGCGCCGACGACACTATCTCCCAGCCGTCACCCGACGCGGAGATTCTCGACGATGGAGCGGTATCCGACGAACCCGGTCCCCGAGCGGTTTCCGACGACACGTCACCGGCAGTGACCGCCCACCTCGAAGAACCCGACGTTGCCAGCGACGCGGACGCTGAAGTAGACGCCGCAAACGCTGCGGATGAAGACGCTACCCAAGACGTTACGGCGACTGACGATGCGGTGACAGCCGACGCCGCCACAACGACAGCCGACGCCGCCACGGCGACTGACACCGACACTACAACCACCGCTGCCGGCGCAGGCTCGGCACCTGCAGCCGCTGAGGGCGGACTCGTCTCCGCACTCGCAGCCGAGATTCGCAGTGGCTCGGCGGACGAGTCGGACCTCGAGGTTCCGCGTGAGGCCGGCGACGC
>NZ_JBZRPK010000717.1:0-11610 GCF_058382125.1 Haloferax sp. s1 | reverse complement strand
CCCCGCGCCCACCGCCCGCGCCCACGCCGCCACCCCCCGACCCCACCCCCCCCGCCCCCGGGCCGGGCTCGCCGCCGGCCGCCGCGGGGGGCGGACCGGTCCCCGCGCGCGCGGCCGGGCTCCGCGGTGGCTGGGGGGGCGAGCCGCCCCGCGGGTTCCTGCGTGAGCCCGTCGCCGCCGGGACCCGCCGCAGCACCGACGTCCGCATCCGCCGACTCCAGTCGCAGATGGAAGACCTCGCGGCGTACTCCGACGCGCTCGCCGAGTTCATCGACGAGGAGGGCACGGCCGACGAACTCGTCTCCGAGTTCCGCGACGAGATGGCCGAGTTCCGTGAGGACCTCGAAGCACTCGACTCGATGGTCGACGGAGCCGTCGAGTCGGTCGACGACGCCACCTCGCGCCTCGAATCGGCGGAAGAGACAATCGCCACCGTCGACCAACGGAGCGAACGGGTCAAATCGAAGGTCGCCGATGCGGAGAGCCGCCTCGACGACCACGACGGCCGGCTCGAAGCCCTCTCTTCTGACCTCGATTCGAAGGGCGACCGACTGGACGACCAAGCTGAAACGCTCGAAGCACACGACGAACGGCTGGAAGGGTACGACGAACAGCTCGAAAGCCACGATGCGCGTCTGGAGGGCTACGACGACCAGTTGGATACCTACGACGAACGTCTCGAAGACGCCTCGCGGAACATTCAGGCTGGCTCCGCCCGTCTCGATAGCATCGAATCGACGCTCTCCGAGCGCGAGGGCGAATTCGGCTCCATTCGCGAACAGCTCGATACACTCTCCAATCGTCTCACCCAGACGACCGACCGACTCGAACGCGTCGAGAGCGACACGACCGATGCGCAGGAGACCGCATCGACGCTCCACGACGAAGTCGGAGAGATTCGAGAGGATATCGCCTCGCTCGACGGGGATATCGTCGACACGCGCGAATCCATCGATTCGCGCCTCTCGGACGTTCAGGAGCGTATCGAAGACGTTGCCGCTGGCGACGACATCGACGACCTCCGTGCCGATATCGACGACCTGAACGAAACCGTCGCCGAACTCGAAACCTTCCGCGAACGCCTCGCGGGTGCGTTCGGGACCGGGATGGGCGGCGAACCGGTAGACGAGTAAGCGACCGTCGCTAGATTTCACACTCGAACAGCGTTTTCCCGAAGCGCAATCTGTTTAGCGGGCCACCACATCCATCCGTTGATGACAGAGACGGTGCGCGTCGCCGTTCCGCGGAAGGGCCGCCCCCTCGAAGCGGTGCTCGAACGGTTCGCCACGACCGAGAGCATCGCCCAGGTGGCAGACGAAATCACCTCGACACTCCGATTCGAGAAGTCGGTCACGAAGGGCCATACCCATCCGGAACATGACGTGTACGAGCGACTCGCGGACTACAGCGACCTCGCGGACCCGACCGCGCCGGAGTACACACTCTTGCGCGACGACCGCGACGGGATGCCGCGGCGCATCGTCTTCGACAGCGTCGTCTTCGAACTCGACGGTGTGAATATCCACCTCGTCGGCCGAGAAGAGCCGTTTCGAGCGCTCAGAACCCATGAATTCGGGCTCGGGTTCGACAGCGCCGACCTCGTTCTCGAAGAGGTCGTCAAACTCCGACCTGACGGTCTCGGCAGCATCGAGGACGTGAACTCCCGTATCGACCCGATGGACACCGACGTTCGGGTCGTCTCCGGACTCGGGGACACGGTCTATCACACGCTCATGGCGGACCCCGAAATCCTCCCACCGGGTTCGGACCTCGACCGGGACTTCGTCGCCGATTACGCGGGTGACTTGTGTATCTCGCCGCGATACGAGCGACTCGTCGAGGCGGTCCTCGGGACACGGTGTCTCGACGACGTTACCTTCGCGTACCCCAACGGTGCACCGGAAGAAGAGGCTGCCATCGCGGAGACCGGTCTCGGCGTGTATCTCACGATGACCGGTTCGACCGCCCGCGAACACGGCTTGGTCCTCGGTGAGAACCTCTTCCCGAGCGAGACCGTCCTGATGGAGAACGTCGCAGAGGCGACACCCGCAGCCGAGACGGTTAAACGGGTGATTTCGTCGCCGGAGTTAGAGACCGAACTGGCGGTCTAATCGAGCGCAAAAAGAATCAGAACTGCAATTCTATATTAGTGGGTTTGGTGGATAGATGGAGAGTCCTCTTCGGATGCCATACTCGAGGATGGCAACAATGCCAACGAAGATGACAAAAACGAACCAAACACCGAGATAAAGCGGTGTGAAACTCTCCATGGAGGGTGAGAAATGGTCGTAAAGGCTGTAGGATGTGAATACAGTGGTCAATATCCCTGGGAGTAGCAGCTTGTATTGGAGAAGTAGATAAGATGAACCTGCACCTAAGACAAACATGCCGAATATCTGAAGGAATTTATAGAGGAAGAGTTGGGGACCTTCAGCATCCATAGACAAATTCAGTAGATAATACCCATTGAAATAGACAATAACCGCGTTAATAACCCCGATAGCTACTGCGATTCCAATTCGTTTATTCATGGTTTACTATCGTGTGGATTATGGCCCTACTGAGTCCTTAGCATTGCGATATTGCCATTGTGGGACTCCCAGTCGGAGCCATTATTGAGGCTAGACCGTGCTGGGTATCGGGAGGAATTATCCATCCAACAGCCAACGATTTCCTCCCTTGCATCGTCGAAATGCCAATTGTCGACTTTGACCCCTTGATTATGGTTCAACGGATCTCGATGAGCCTGTCCAATTACATCGTATGTGTCATGGCCGATATTGTATAACCTCACGTGCCACTGTTTTGTGAATTGGATACGGTCCATCACGTGTTCTGCAGTACTCTTTACCGTCCCGTCATCGTTTATGTAGCGGGGTTCTTCAGGCAACCAATCGTACTGAGTCCAGTTACACGTCCCTTCTAAGAATGATTTTACACTCCCTGCCGAGCCTATATCCTCCCACCCAATATTGATTGGTCCCTTCCGTGCCTGTTTGTCGCGGGCATCGGACGACGATTTGTAGTGATACAGTGGAATCTCATCGATGAGGTGTGTCTGTGTAGTCGCATCTCCGCTACTGGCACGGCGAATCTGGTGGATCTTCTTTTCAGCGTTGTTATGTTCTTTCGCTGTCCCGATTACCAGCTTATCAGCGACTGAAATCGTACTCGCTTCTTTCTTTTTAATATCATCGGATAGCCACTCCTTGGGAATCTTTTCCGGTTCAAACTCAATAACTGGGTTACCGTACCTCTCGTTCAGGTCACTACTAGTGAATTTGTGGGTATACGTGTATGTGTCCCCGTTTGACCGATACTTATGGATTGAGCGCCCTTTTGCATATATCGGCAGTTGTTTGTCGTTATCAACCGCAGCGATTCCTGCTGGGCTTCCTGAACTCTTTGTCTGGGTACTGTTCTCAGACTGATCGTCTGCAGCAGCAACTCCGGAGCCGAAGACTACTGATGCGCCGATTCCCTTTACGAAGGACCTTCTGTTAATCTTCTTCTTCATAGTCGCCAACACATGCCTATAACACATATTATTTGTCATGTTGGTTGAACAACATGTTATAAGAGATAGCCGACTGAATCACACGGATTACTCGAACGACCTTCTGCCGGAGAGTGTTGCCTCTCTCCGGAGTAAGCAATCAGAACCACGTCTTCTGGTGACGACGACTATAGTAGCGTTTGCAACTGGTTACACACCCGGCCGCACGACAGCGGTCGATCGAGTGTACAATGACTTGCAAACGCTACTATAACTAGTATTCCCCATGCGTGGGAAATCTCGTGAACGCCGTTTACGGCGAGGAGAATGTCACTTTGCTTCGACACCACGTTGAGTCGAATTCAATTCGGCACCCGGTATCGCTGTGAGACAATCGCTGCTCAGGAACGGTTGTGGCTTTAGTTCGACTCGTTCGACTCGTTACCCTCTATATCGCCACAGTACATCAGCGTCGACATCGTCGCTGCCTTTATTCCGCCGTCCGCCTGGAGGGAGATAGCGGTCGTCGACGCGTTGCAGTCGAAGTTCGACTCCTTGATGTCGACCGATTTAGTGGCTTGTTCGCCGTCACCGTCGGCACCGCGTTCGACCTTCGCGACGTACTTCCGGGCCTCGGTCAGCGCCACGTCGAGACGTGCACCCGGTTCTAGCTGATACGTTCCGCCGAACGCGACCGCTTCCTCGTCCGTTTCGAGCGAGAGCGTGACTGTTTCGAGCTTTTTGGGGTCGTTTGACTCTTCAGACTCGTTCGACGCTTCGGTCTTTTCGGACTCTGCAGGCGGGTTCGAAATCGACACGGAGTGCGGTTTGGTCATGTCGTCCGGCAGCGAGCCGTCGCCGACCGAGACGGAAACCGAGTCGTCTGCGGGGATAACCGGCGGCTGGCAGGCCATTCGCGTCGACCCACCGGAGACCGATATCTCGCCGTCACCGGGCGAAAACGCCGTCCACGATTCGTTGCAGTCGAAGTCGTCAGGCGTGAACGTCTCGGTCGTCGTCGTTTCCGCGTGAACGTCAGTCACGGTGACCTCGTACTCGGCGGGGAGACGAAGGGCGACGGACACGGTCGCGTCGGTCTGGAGTTCGTAGGTTTCGACGTGTCCGTTCCCGAGCGCGGGCGACACGTCGATTTTTGCGGTCCACGGCTTCGATTTGGGGTTCGTGAGCCGAACGTGATGCGGCTTTAGCATCCCGTCGGTGTTCGTGGGAGCCTCTCCAACGACCGCGGAGAGTCGTTCGCCCGTCTCGACGGTGACCGCGTCGGTGGGCTCCGGCGTCGGGTCGGGTGTCGAGTCATCAGAGTCGCCGTTTTCGTCGTCTGCGCTTGCGGTACAGCCTGCAAGTGCCGCTGCGAGACTGGACCCGGCAGCAGCGATGAAGGTTCTTCGTTGCACACTTTCCACGACGAACGGGGATGACTTTACCCTCTGTAAGACTCAAACGCGTCTTTGAGTCCACACGACTGCGATACTCACGAGGAGTGTCAACAGTACGCCGACAGCGAGGACGAGTGCACCGGGTCCATCGAGATATCCGGCGAAGAACGCGGGAGAGAAGATGTCGGCGGACCCCGGTGCGTGAACTACTCGCGGGCGCGGTTGTCGTCTGGTCCACAACACCTGCACGAGGAAGCTCCCGACCATCGTTGCGCCGACCCCGGTGACGAGCGTCCGGAGTCCCGATGCGAGCCGAGGTTTGGTTCGCTCCGCTCCGGCAAAGAGAACGACGGCTGAGCTGGTCGGTCCGTAGACTGCCATCTCTCGCCCCTGCGCCGAGACCCACGTGGTCACCGGCTCGACGAGGTTGGCGTCCATCAGACGGTCGAGGTGGTAACTAACGGTCTGAACGGTCGTATCGAGCGCATCGGCCAACTCGGAGGCTGGACGCGGGTCGTCGTAGACGGCGGCAAGGAGTTGTCTCGAAGTTTCTGATGATAGCGCCGAGAGAACATCGTCGGCCGCTGGGTCGTCGAGTGCGACGAGATTCGGTGCTAACTCTCTATCTCGAATCGATTCGGCTGCTGGCTTCAGCGGAAGCAACGAACTCACGGTCTCGGGCGTCGTTATCGCTCCGAGAATAAAGAGTCGAGTATGAGTCAAAGAGTCACTTGAGTCCACTCAGTGCGCTGGTTCGTACCGCTTTGTTATCTAAACCCACGACGAGTACGATAGTAAGAATGTGGTTAACGCTGTCAATTCCGCCGTCTCGCCGGTAGTACTGTCATCGTAACTAATTGTGTAGGATGTGGATAGTTACCATGGCGATTGACCCGTTCGAATTAATTGCGCGTTTCTTCGGCATCGACCCCGACGCATTACGGCGGTTACAGGACGATGATGGCGACGCCCCGGACCTCGAAGCACTGTCTCACTTCCTTGGCATTGACCAAGGTGTGTTGTCAGACATACAGGAGTTGTCTGAACGAGACGACGTCGAGTGGGATGCTGTCTTCGATGTCGACGTGAGCGAGATAGACGGCGCATCGCGGTCTCCTCGGCGTTCACGCCGTGGGGTTAGTATCCGACCGGGCCGCGGTCGGTCACCCGGAGGTCAAACCCAGGAGGGACGCCGTAGACAGCGGTGGACATGTGCAACCTGCCAGCGAGCGTTCCTCACTCGCCGGGCGCTCCAGCGGCACTACGGCACTAACCCGGACCATTCCAAAACCGTCATCGACATGCGGGATATCGAACCGGAGCAGAACAGTAGTGGGTGGGTTGACGCCAACTGGGTTGCATTTGACGACCGAGTGGAGACGTTTATCGTCCTCTCCGAAGAAATCAAAGCGGAAGACATCGCTGTCGAATATCGAGAATCTGCTGGATACGTCGAGGTCGCTGGAGAACACGAGGAAACCATCGACACGAGCGCTATCTCCGACCTGATTCAGGGAGCGGTTATGTGGCGACTAGAAGGTGGTTATCTACTGATTTCGTTCCCAACCAACGAGGGTGACTCCTCCGAAGTAGACGCAGAGACGTAACTATCACTTGCCGTTCTTTTCGTTCGGTACCGGAATGGTTCGCCCGCCGGTCATCGAACGCTGTCGATGGGTTGCATCCCAATTTTCGAACATGCCGTACGCCGTCATCGTCGTCATGCCGGCAATCGCGGCCCGGAGACTAATTCCGAGTAAGGGAATGTCGGCGACGGTCACGATTACGTCCGCTTGAATTACGGCCCCGTCGCGCAACAGCACGTCGACGAACTCGACAATGGCGTGCGTCTCGTCTTTTGTTGGTTCCATCGTGTCTCACCCGAGGTCTGGTGCAAACGTGTACGGTGGCCACGGTCCGGTGAACTTGATGCTCACTCCGTCCTGCTCGACGATTTCGTCCAATCGGTCACCAAGTGCGCTTTCGTTTTCTTCGTCCGCGAGAACTGCCAATCGGGTGACTTGCTCCCTTTCTGTCGGGGTGGTATCTTCTGCGAGTTGTGAGCCGGACCCCTGTTCGAGTAGCTCTCTTACGACGGGGCGAACTGTCTCTTGCAGCGTCGCCGTGAGTTCGGCACGACGGTTCTGTTTTCGTTCGCGAAGTCGCTTATCGTACTGTTTTTTGAGCAAAAACGACTTTCCGGAACCGGCCTCTTCTTGACGCTGCTGTAACTCCTGTAACTGGTCGTCCTCGTCTTCGATTTGGGCTTCGAACGTTGATGGCTCCCAGAACAGATGAATCCGATATTCCCACGTACCCGCGAACGATGTCAGTTCCTCGCGGACCGTGTCGTGATTTTCGTGTAACCACTGGGTGACGCTCGTGTCGCCTCCTTCGAGAATCGTATTGAACCGCATCGGCAACGGCGTCCCGAATACGTCGCTCGCCGCGTCGACGACGTGTTGGTGTCTGAGCACCCACTGTTTCACCTGTTCTGGACTTTCTGTGTCGTATATCCGCTCGCAGTCGTGGACGACGGCACCCACGCTTTCGCCTTCGATGACGTACACGGTGTTGTCGTCGACACCGGTCGTAGACCAGTCAACCGTCGCTTGCTCCGACTCCTGCTCCGACCCTGCCTTTGACTCCTGCTCCAACCCTGCCTTTGACTCCTGCTCCAACCCTGTCTCTGACTCCGCGGTCGTCGTGTTTATCAGGCAGTACAGGTACCGTCCATCGGTAACCGTCCGCTCTTCGGGTTGTTCGTTCTTTCGCCCCGTCTCTTGTTTTGCTGTCTCTTGTTCTGTCGCCTGCTCTGTCGCCGAACCCGAAGACTGCTCAGTCATTGGACGCACCACCGGAGTTGAATAACGAACCGTGGGACTGTCTCGCTTCGCGACCGGAGAGTTGTTCGATGGCGTCGCGAACGACGTGGTCGAGGTCATCTTTGAAGTCGTCGACGGCCTCGTCGATGTTCTCCTGTTCTTTCAGCCCTTCGAGCTCTTTTTCGAGGGCGTGTAGCTGCTGGCCCAGTCGCTCGATTTCGGCATCGGAGAGCGACCCGGATTCCATCCGTCGTACGGCCTCCTGTTCGAGCGCCTCGACCAGCAGTTCGACAACCGTCACGACGAGCGCCGTGAGTCCGCCCTGAACGTCCTCTCCGTTCCCGTCTTCGCCGATTTCCAGCTCCACGTTACTCTTCCTCCTGTGGCGCTGTATTCGATACCGACGCGCCCGCTTCTCCGGGTAGTTCGTCCATCTGCTCCGATTCCGACCGTGTGTCCAAACTGCGTGATTCATCGGGCGAAATACCCGCCGCCTCTTCGACGCGTTCCATGTCTGTTCCGGTCGGGAATTCGAGACCGTACTGGGCCGCGGTTTCGAATGAGGCGACGGCCGCCCGCAATTCGATGCCGAGCAGCTCCGTGTCCCCGATGCTGACCGCAATATCGGCGTTGATGACCACACCCTTGTCTAACAACATCTCCAGCATCTCGGCGAGGTCACCCTGCGAGCGCGTTGGTTTAGGAGAACTCATTCGTCGGCACCTCCTCGTTGGCGCTCTGCTTTGGGTGCCCGAGTCACCGCTACCGTCACCGATTTGTCTTCGCTCGCGGTCGTTTCACGGTGGAGACGTAACCCGTACAGTCGCTCTCGGGCCGGTACAGACGAGTATTTAGGTAGCTCCGGAACCGTCGAATGCGAGTTTCGAACCGCGTTTTCGGCGTTCGTCTTTTGTGGTGGCAGCGTCGAGTGTGCCGTTGGATTCTTCGTCCCGCCCGTCTCGTTGTCACGCTGCGACTTCGATTGGGTGCCTCGTTGCGTCTCCGATTGAGTGTCATGTTGCGCCTTCGATTGATTTCCACGCCGCACTTCCGACTGACGTCGATTGCGGGCCCGACGTCGTGCGAGCTTTTTCCGCTGTCGAAGAAGCTTGCTTCGTGCCTTGTCGCGGTTAATCTGCGCTTTCACCTGTGCTTGTCGCGCTTTCTGCTCGTGTTTTTGGTGTTGTTTACCAGTCATTTAGACTCACTTCCGTTGGACTCGTTCGTCCGAGTCAGCCGGATTTCGAGAACCTGATTCTTGAGCCTCACATCGGTTATTTCCACGTCCGGCTGGTCGAGCGGGACGCGCCCGACGATTCCCTCGTCAGTCCGCAGTTCGAGTGCCGACTCGTCAGCATCGAGTGTAACGTCGAGTTCGTCGTCAGCCACCCCGGGCAGGTCCGCGATTACGACACGTTCGCCGTCGTCGGTTTCTCGCGTCTCGATGTGAATCGATTTCTCGCCTTCGGGCTGACTGTCTGTCCCCTCCGTTCGGGGCGCTTCAACCCGCGGTTCGTCGCTCGGCTTGCCCCTTCGCGACCGGGGTCCAAGTCCAAAAGAGACCTCGTAGTCGTAGTCGATTTGGGCGTTTCCGCGGTCGATACGACCATGTCCCTGCCGGTGTCCATCCTCTTCAATTTCGGCAAGTGTCTCTAGGATGGCTCGTAACTGGTCGAGCAAGCTGCTCGGATGGTCGGACGGCCTGTCTGGTGTTTTGTTAGGTCTATCGTCAGGGGTGTCGGGGTTGCCGGTGCTGTTAGATTCGTCAGGTCTGTCTGAGTCGTCAGGTTCGTCGGGTCTGTCTGAGTCGTCGGAACCACCGGGTCCATTTAGGTTGGGGGACATCAGCGTTTCACCTCTATTCGGCCCTGCATTTGGGCCTGAATTCGTTCGGCTGTCTCCAGTCGTGCTTCGAGTTGCTGCTTGCGTTGCTGGTAGTCCGTTTCCGACCGCTCACCGATTTCGTACAGCAGTTGGTTTTCCTTTATCTCGCCTCGAATCTCTTCCATGTCGTTCATCTCATCGAGTGCCATGGTGTGCAGGATGTCCAAGAGTGAGAGAAACGGATTTACCAGCAGGTCGTCCACGAGGAACATCCATTATCGCCCCCGCTGCTGGTCGGCACCGATGTGAATATCCACGAAGTTGTAGGGAGCCCACGGTCCCGTGTACTGAACCGTCAACTCGTCGCCGTACTCTTCTTCGATAGTATCGATTGCGGCGTCGAAGTCGTCTCGGCGGTCACGTGCGACCAGATACGACTTGTTCACTACCAACCGGTCGCTAAAGAGGTCGTTCTCGGTTTCGTTGATGCTCAACTCGGAAAGACGGTCACCGATGTCCGCCTGAATCGCGTCGTGTGACACGCCGTCTTCGGAACTAGTGATAATTTTTACGCCGAGTTCGACCGTTCCTTCGATGTCGTTGAGCGCGCTTCGGAGGGCACGCCGTGCCCCTCGCATGACCCCCTTCAACGTGCGCCCGTTTTTGAACGCCATCCCGAAACTCATCGGAACGACCGTCCGACCACCGTCGTACTCCAGTACGTGCTGGAGAACGGTATTGTGCACTTGCACGTCCTCGTCAGTGCGTTCGGGGTCCGTCGTGTCGATGTCGGAGACGACGGCCGATAGTGTCCGGTAATCGACCGTGTAGACGCGCTCTGCTCCGGCTACTCCGTCGATTTCGAGTTCGATGTCTTCCTGTTCGATGACGCCGTAAGTGTACAGATTATCGCTCATTGGATTCACTCCGTTGGGTCTGCAAGTAGCGGGCGTTACAATCAATCATCAGCGCCTTCAGCACGAGCGAAAACGTGACCAGCCGATTCACCGCTGGCTCGACCGTGTCGAAGGTGGCTTCTGCGTCTGAAATCCGGTAGACTTTCCGCTTTGCTAACTCGGTCATGTCGAGCATTCCCTCGTCCGCAAGGTCGTTTAAATGGGGGTAGACGGTACCCGGACTCAAGTCCGTGCCGAACAAGCGACGGATGTCCTGAAGGAGTTCTTTTCCGCACGCACCGTCTCGGATAGCAATCAGTAGCAGTAAAATCTCGTCTAACTGCGCAACGACGTCTTTGTCGTTTATCGTGTGGAGGTAGCTTTCGTCGAGCCACCCATCCATCGTGGCAACCGCGTCGTCAGTGAGCGGAGTCTCTGTGTACTGCGGCGAGGAATTACCCCTCCCCGAGTGGGCTGTGTGTTTCGATTCGAAGTCAGCCGTAAGCAACGAATCAACATCCGAAACGGTGAATGTCATTTCAGTGTCAGTTTTAATCTCTTTCCGAAGTTCCTCGATGAGCCGTTCCATCTGTCACACCATCTCCGTTAGAATGATTTCGGGAATCGGTTGTGACCTGTCGATACCAATGCCGAGAAGCGGGGTCAGCGGATTTTCGCCGTACAGCATGATGGCTTCGCCCGACCGCTCTAGCCGAAAGTGCATGTCTGCGACGCGGTCCGCCCGCCTTCGGAGTTCGGTTCCTGGTTTCGTGATGAGAATCGCCAGGTCGTTGTGGAGCGCGACGTAATTCGCGAAGTCGCCTAACCGAGTCTCGAACGCCGTTCGCGCCGTGTCCATGCTGATGACGTGCAGCAGGGGTCCATCGCTCTGTTTTCGGACCTCTTCGACGTATTCCATGTACGGTTCGTAATCGAGTTGGCCTCCCTCGACGGGTGACTCGAGTTCCTTGCCGATTGTCGTGGAACGTTCAGTATCCACAACCTCGCCCGGCGCAGGAGGATTTTCTTCTGAGAGTTCCGTCTCGACCTTCTCTGAGAGCTCTGTCTCGGTTCCGACAGGACTCTCCGCATCGGATGGGGTTGCCGTCTGCGACGTATCGAGCGGTGTCTCGACTTGCCCGTCTTCCTCGTACGTTCCCCTGTTTCGGGAC
>NZ_JBZRPK010000024.1:0-617 GCF_058382125.1 Haloferax sp. s1 | reverse complement strand
CAAAGACACCTTCAACTACGTGGACTATCGTATCTGGAAATTGCTATGGCAGTGGTGCAAACGGCGGCATTTGAACCGTCGTAAGCGTTGGGTTCGACGGAAGTACTTCAAACGCGCCGGGAAGCGCAGTTGGGTCTTTTCCGACGTATACCCCGGTGGCAAGACCGCCGCACTGCTATATGCAAACGACACGAAGATTCAGCGGCACACGAAGATCAGGGCGGAAGCCAATCCGTATGATCCAATGGATGAACAGTACTTCGAGAAGCGCATGGACTACGCGTGGAAAATCTCGGAATACGGTCAACGGAAAGTGTATACGCTCTGGATTCGTCAGCTTAAACGCTGCCCGATGTGCAATCAGCACATCACGTTCGAGACCGGGTGGGATACTCATCATGTTCACGAGCGACACAAAGGCGGTAGTGACAAGCTGGAGAATCTTGTGCTGTTACATCCGAACTGTCATCGACAACTTCATCATGGTAACCTCTCGCCATATTTTTCTTAGGGAGAGATTGCTCATGAATCAAGGGGATAGGTATCGAGTTGTGGACCCTAAAGGTCGGCTCGGTGATTACATTCTCGTTATCGACGGTCCCTTGCAATACGAAGGG
>NZ_JBZRPK010000023.1:0-617 GCF_058382125.1 Haloferax sp. s1 | reverse complement strand
ACGCGCTCGTCGCGTTCCTCAAGAAGAACCGCGGCAGCATCGAAGCCGGTCTGAAGTACTTCCTCATCGGCGCGCTGTCGTCGGCGGTGTTCGCGTTCGGTATCAGCCTCGTGTTCGCCGTCACCGGTTCGCTGCTGCTCCCGGACATCGCAGCCAACCTGTCCGTCGGCTCCGACCTCGTCGGTGTCCTCGGACTGGGCGTGCTGATGATTGCCGGTGGATTCGCCTTCAAGACCGCCTCCGTTCCGTTCCACTTCTGGGCACCGGAGGCCTACGAGGGCGCACCAGCCCCCGTGAGCGCGTTCCTCTCGTCGGCCTCGAAGGCAGCCGGGTTCGCCGTCGCGTTCCGCGTCTTCACCGTCGCGTTCCCCCTCGGAACCGTCACCACACTCAGTGGTGGGAGCGTCGACTGGTCGCTTCTCTTCGCGGTGCTCGCGGTCGTCACGATGACGCTCGGTAACTTCGCCGCGGCGACCCAAGAGAACGTCAAGCGGATGCTCGCGTACTCCTCTATCGGCCACGCCGGCTACGCACTCATCGGTCTCGCGGCAATCACCGTCGACGGTGGTGTTGCGAACGGTGACGTGCTCGGTGCCAGTATGGCTCACCTGCTCGTC
>NZ_JBZRPK010000025.1:0-621 GCF_058382125.1 Haloferax sp. s1 | reverse complement strand
AGAGGACGACAAGATAGCTGCTGACGCCTGGTTTGATGGGCGTAGAGTTGTATGTATGAGAGGGGTAGCAGCGCGGACGGCTGAGCTTCTGCACATCCCGGCATCTCGCGCTCGGCGGCCCAAAGGCTACCGGCGTCCTCGATAACGTCGTCCACGACCGCCGGCGTCGTCACCGAGTCGGAGAGGCGCAACTCCCCGATTCGGGCGGCACCGTCGCGCGCGTGAACCTCGAAGTAGTCGGTCATACGGGTTCGTCAGCCCCCCACGGGCAATTATCTTCCCTTCCGCGGGCGCAAACCACAGGGCTATTCACGTCGATAATCCAACGTGTTGGTGATGCGCACGCCCTCCTCGCTCTCTCGACGACGCGCCCTCTCGCTGCTTGGAGGTGGTCTTTGCGTCGGCGCTGTCGGTGGCTACGTCGTCCGCGACACTCTCGGTAGGAACGCCGAAGCCGCGCCGCTGGTTATCACGCCATCGGACTGGAGCCATCCGAACTACGACGCGACCAACAACCGGCACCCGCCGAAAGCGAACGCGCCCGACGACCCCCATGTACTCGATGTCGTCTGGACTGCGTCCATACCGCTCAAACAGGGGTATTTCCCGGACTTGCCAGAG
>NZ_JBZRPK010000607.1:0-9585 GCF_058382125.1 Haloferax sp. s1 | reverse complement strand
CCGCCCCAACGGGGGGCGATCCCCCCCATTCACGGGGAAGAAACCCCCCCCATCTGTGCCCCCCGGGGGTCGGGAAAGCCGCTCGCGTCCTTTACCGCCATCATCAACGAGTTGTTCCGCCGCGACCGGGAGTTGCCCGACGGACTCGACAACTCCGTCTACTGCCTGTACGTCTCACCGCTCAAATCGCTTGCAAACGACATCCATCGGAATCTCACCGAGCCACTGGATGGCATCGCGGACATCGCCGCCGCCCGCGACGAGACTATCAATATCAGACACGCCATCCGCCACGGCGACACGTCCTCTACCGACCGGCAGAAGATGCTCTCGGAGACGCCGCACATCCTCAACACGACGCCGGAGACACTCGCCATCCTGCTCAACTCACCGAAGTTCAAAGAGAAACTCCGGACCGTCGAGTACGTCGTCGTCGACGAGATTCACAGCCTCGCGGAGAACAAACGCGGGACTCATTTGTCGGTGTCACTAGAGCGCTTAGAAGACCTTGCCGAGTCGTCGCCGACGCGAATCGGCTGTTCGGCCACTGTCGAACCGCTTGAGACGGTCGCCGAGTTCCTTGTCGGCTACGAAGACGGCGAGCCACGCGACTACGACATCGTCGACACGCGGTTCGTCCGCGACTTCGACATCAAACTGGAGTGTCCCACAGACGACCTGATTCGGACGCCCCGAGACGAGGTACAGACGCGATTCTACGACCGCCTGCACGAACTCGTCGCGTCGCACACGAACACGCTCGTCTTTACGAACACGCGGTCCGGGGCGGAGCGCGTCCTGCACAACCTCCGGGAGACCTACGACGACATCGACGAGACGAACTCTGGATGCCACCACGGTAGTCTCTCGAAGGAGCGGAGACAGGAAACCGAGTCAAGACTGAAGGCGGGCGAGTTGCAGGTCGTCACCACCTCCACGAGCCTCGAACTCGGCATCGACATGCCCCACATCGACCTCGTGGTGCAGGTCGGGTCGCCGAAATCCGTCGCCTCGCTTCTCCAGCGCGTCGGGCGGGCGGGCCACCAACTCGGCCAGACCGTCGAAGGCCGGGTCATCGCGCTCGACAGAGACGAACTCGTCGAGTGCGCGGTGATGCTGACGAAAGCCGAGGAGGGCTTCGTAGACCGGGTGTTTATCCCCGAGAACGCCTTCGACGTGGCTTCCCAGCAGGTCTACGGGATGGCCATCAATTCGATTCGACCCGAGTTCGAGGTCCGCGAGACGCTCCGACGTGCTTACCCGTACCGGAACTTCTCGGACGACGACTTCGAGCGCCTGTTTCGCTATCTCACCGCTGACTACGCGGGTCTCGAAGACAAGCACGTCTACGCGAAGGTCTGGTGCGACACCAACGACCCACCGGACGGCGAACATCACTACGAGGAGTACCCCGTCGGCGAACCACTCGTCGGCAAGCGCGGCCGGATGGCCCGCGTCATCTACATGACCAACATCGGGACTATTCCCGATTCCTTCACCTGCGACGTGTTGGTCCGCGGGGCCGACCAGTGGGTCGGCACGCTGGACGAGAACTACCTCGACACGCTGGAGAAAGGCGACGTGTTCGTCCTCGGCGGCGACAACTTCGCCTACCGATACCGCCGCGGGTCGAAGGTCTACGTCGACCGGACCTCGCAACGGCCGACTGTTCCCTCGTGGTTCTCAGAGCGACTACCCCTCTCGTACGACCTCGGCCGCGAGATAGCCGCGTTTCAGGCCGAACTCGTCGACCGTCTCCAGTCCGGCGGCCCACCAGCGGTTCGGACGTGGCTCCGCGACCACTCGCTCGACGAAAACAGCGTTCGCGCCATCACGCGGATGTTCGACGAACAGGTCCAGTACGGCGGTCCGGAGAGCGTAGCGACCCCATCGAGACTGGTCGTTGAAGCCGAACTCGACCGCGACGCCTACCGCCGCCACTACTACGTTCACTGCACCTACGGCAGACAGTTCAACGACGGTCTCTCGCGCCTCCTCGCGTACCATTGTGCCCGCCGGACCAACGCAAACGTCCAGGTCGCCGTCGCCGACAACGGATTTTCGCTCTCGATGCCGCTGAACCGCAAGGTCGACCTCGCGGGCATCCTTCGCGACCTGAATCCGGATGTGGTCGAAGCAGACCTCCGCGCGGCCCTGAACGGAACCGACCTCCTGAAGCGCTATTTCCGTATCAACGCGACGCGCTCGCTCATGATTCTGAAGCGCTACAAGGGCTACGAGAAGTCCGCCGCCCAGCAGCAAGTCTCCTCCGAGATGCTGCTGTCGTTTACACAGGACTTAGACGAGTTCGCCGTGATGGAGGAGACCTACCGCGAGATTCTGCAGGACAAACTGAACCTCGCGGCCATCGTGGACGTGCTCGAAGCCGTACAGGACGACGAGGTCGACATCGTTGACCAACAGGTATCGACGCCAACCCCGCGCGCCTTCGGGCTTGCGACGTTGATGGCGAGCGACGTGGTTCTCGCCGAAGACGAGAGCGCGGCGCTTCGAGAGTTCCACGAGCGCGTCCTGAACGAAATCGGTGACGGGGGCGACGACCTCGACATCGACGTCGCCTGAAAATCAGACCAACAGCGTGTTCAGCGCGTCGGGAACGACGAGCACGCGACTGCCGGGTTCGACGGCGTCTTCGACCGACTCGCGGGCATGCATGAGACACGAATTCACCACGTCCGGCGACGCCGAGTTCGTCACGTACACGTCGTGGTCGCGGAGGACGCGCGCGACGACGAACGCCCGTTGCGCGCCCGGTTCGTAGCCCGCCCGCATCGACTCGTAGAGCGAGGCGGCGTCGGTCGCCGACGAGAGCGCGTCGAAGAATCGTTTTTCGCCGGTCCCCTCGCCAGCACCCTCGGGAAGCGCCGCGGGGATGACGAGTCGGCCGCAATCATCGGAACCGCTTTCGGAACCGCTCCCGAGCGGGTTTCGGTCGCCGAGAGCGACGTACGTCGCCGCGCGGGTCGCCTGATAGAGGTTCGCGTCTTTCGGCGCGCCGACGCCGCAGACGACCGCGTCGTAGTTGGTGTCGACCGAAACAGAGAGCGCTTCGCGGGCGGTTGCAGCCAAGGAGCGAACGACTGAGATTGGGTTCCCGGCGGCCGCGCCGAGGAACCCATCCGGTCCCTTCGTCACGTTGAGACAGAAGTCGGGACCGGCGATGAGTCCGGCTCTGTCGAGTGTCTCGCGGAATGGGTTCCCGCGGACGCGGCCGAGGCGAACACCGTCCCGCGAGAGCATGTCCGGGCCGTGGGTGTGGCGGATGAGGGATTCGGAGCCTGCGCCGATGACGCCCGTCTTCGCGCCGCCGGAAAAGCCCGCGTACTGGTGCGGTTCGACCATGCCGGGGGAGAGGACTACGTCGGCGTCGGCGACGGCGGGATGGACGGAGACCGGGCACCCATCGACCGCGCCGAGGGCGACGACCGAGTCGGGGTCGTGGTTCACCGCGAGGTCAGCGTACTCGCCGAGACCGTCGAGGAGTTCCGCGTCCGTCATCGGGCGGTGCAGTCCGAGACCGACGACGACAGTAATGTTCTCTCGCGGGACCGGCAGATGGTCGAAGAGCACGTCCAAGAGCACGTCGTCCGGGGTATCTCGGGTCACGTCGGTGACGACGATGGCGACCTCATCGGTCGAATTGACGAGTCCGGCGAGCGGCGGCCCGTGCGGGCGCTCCATTGCGGCCTCAGCCGCGGTCCGGGGGTCGACGGGTGCACCACCCGGTGGACGTGCGACATCGACCGAACACGACGGGAGCGAGACGGACAGTCTCCCATCGCCGAGAGGGAGGTTCATGCCTTCTGGTACGGCAGCAGAAAGGAGAATCTGTCGGCGGCCCAACTCTCGACGGCGGCCCGACTGTCTGCGGCCCGACTCTCAGCGACCCCGGCTCTCAGCGACCCCGGCTCTCGGCGGCGCAGACAGGGCGGTCACCGCCGACGCGACACGGTTTAAGAGACTACCGTCGCGCCCACTGCAACATCCGGTCGTAGAACGGGTCCGATTCGAGCGCGTCGGCGTCACCAACGAGACAGAGCGCCTTTTTCGCCCGCGTGAGAGCGACGTTGATTCTGCGGTGGTCCTCGAACAGCGGTCCGTCGAGGTCGCCGGTGGCGACAAAGGAGACGATAATAACCTCCTTCGACGACCCTTGGAACCGGTCGACCGTGTCGACGGTCACGTCGGTTCGGCGGGTGATTTCGGCCACCTGGGCGCGGAACGGCGCGATGACGCCGATGTCGTCGGCGTCGACTCCAGCGGCCTCGTAGGCGGCGACGATTTCGGCCACGCGGTCGGCCTCGACTGGGTTCGTGTTGCCGACGCGCCGACCGTCGGGGTCGACAAAGGAGACGGGGTCGGCGATTTCGTCGGGCAGGTCGGCGACACCGATGCCGAGGTCTCGGAGGTGCTGTGCAGCCACCTCACCGGCCGCCGGGCGGAGTGCGCCGTCGTAGAACTCCGCAGAGGCGAACGCCTGAATCCGCTGTGACATCCGGTACTGCCGGTCGAGCATCACCGACGCGTCCGGATGTGATTCGATGAGTCGCTGAAACAGCGAGGTCTGCAGGTCGTTTTCGGCGCGGACGACCGGCGGCAGTTGCTTGTGGTCGCCGACGAGAACGAACCGGTCTGCGAGGTTCGCGGCGGCGAGCGTTCCCGGTTCGGTGAGTTGTGACGCTTCGTCGACGAGCGCGACGTCGAACGACTGTTCGCGCATCACGCGCGAGCCACACGTCGCTGTCGTCGCGGCCACAACCGGGGCATCGTGAAGGGCGCTTGCGAGCGTGTTCGGGTCGCCGCTTCGGGAGAGTCGAACGTCCAGCATGTCCTCGCGGACGCCCGACTCGGTGCCGACGCGGACGATAGATTCGAACCCTTGGTCGCGCAGGGCTTCGAGGGCGTTGTCGACGGCACGGTTCGTAAACGCGGACAAGAGGACACGGTTTCCGTCTTCGACGAGCGCGCGGATGGTCCGGGCGATGGTGTAGGTCTTGCCCGTGCCCGGCGGTCCGTGGATGAGTGCGAGGTCGTCTGCGTCGATGGCGAGACTGACCGCCTCGTCCTGTGCCTCGTTGTTGTCGATGTACGTCGTACCCGCCGAGCGGTCCGAAAATTCGGGCGCACGACGGTCGAACAACACGTCCTTCCGGTCGGGGGTCCCTTTCAGAATCGCGTCGTGGAGGGCAGTGAGGAGCCTGTCCACGGTGAGTTCCGAGGGGTACACGTCCAGTCGGCGAAGCGGGACGGGTTCGTCGGTCGTGACGACGACTTCCTCGCCGAGTTCGACGATGCGGGCGAGTTCGGCGTGACCCTCGACGGGGTGGCCGTCACTGGCGAGCGCAACGTCGCCCTCGCGGAGTTTCGACACCGCGTCGTCGGTCTTCTTCGCGCGGAGTTCCCACGTCCCGTCGGGTCGTTCCTCGCGGCCGAGTGGTTCGAGACCGATGATGGCCCGGTCGTCGTCGGCCCGCTCTTCGGCAGTTTGGTCCCAGAGTTTTCGGTACTCGTCGTGGACTGCCCGGCGCTCTTCTTCGATGGCGCGGTAGAAGCGGTCGAAGTACTCGCGTTCGTCCTCGGAGACCGGGTTACCGATGGCTCCGGCTTTCGACTCCTGTCCGAGTCGGCCGGAGACGACCATGCAGGTGTCCTTCTCGAAGCAGTACTGGCACTTCGAGTTCGACTCGTAACCCGTCGGCACCGACACGTCGTGTTCCATCGCCGCGATTTCGTTTCGGGTGCGGACGACGAATTCGAGGAGACCGCGACCGATGGAGAAGTCCTTCGCCGGCGAGAGGTCGCCCGATTCTTCGGTTCGGTCGAGCGTCGTGTTCTTCGTGTAGAGGAGCGTTCCCGTATCGACCGGAACGCCGCGTTCGTCCAGAATGAGTGCGTACGCCGCCGCCTGAATCTTGTCCTGAAACCGCGGGTCGCGCTTGAGGTTCTTGCCGGTCTTGAGTTCGACCGGCGACCCCCGGCGGAGGGCGTCGGCGCGGCCTTTGATGCCGAACGTCGGCGAGATGAGCGTGTACTCCGAACGCCATTCGTCTTCGTCGGTGAGCACGCCCTGCGAAAGCCAGCCCTCGATGGCGGCGGCGTTTCGGCGGACTTCGTCCGCGACTTCCTCGACTTCGCGCCCAAGTAAGCCGAGTTCGAGGCCGCGTTCTTCGATGCGTTCGTCGATGGATGAATCGAGGTCGCGCCCGCGAAGGAGGTCGCCGAATACGTCGTGGACGATGGTCCCTTTCACGACCGGGTAGTTCAGCGGGATGCCCGAGAGTTTGTTCAGGTAATACATCCGCGAGCACTGCACCCACGAACGGATGTCGGTCACGTCGACGAGGAAGTCGGGTTCGACGACGACGAACGACTCTTTTCCGGTCGCGTAGGTCGTCTCGCCCTTGTACTCCGATTCGTCCACGTCGGTGACGAGCAGGTCCATCCCCGGTTCGGCGTGCTCGGCGGCGTGGGTCCACTTCCCCCACAGTGTCACGGTGACGGGGTCGGCCGTCCCGCATTCGGGGCGAAGCGTCACCTCCGCCAGCGAGCGCTCGCCGTACCGCGTCTCGACTTCACGTGGCTCTCCGACTTCGACGAGCGGACCGCGAAGGTTCACGTCGAAGTCGTCGGTGAGGCGCGGGCAAATAGCCGTCGGTCGTTCGACTCGGCCTGACGACTGCGCCGCCATCGAAACGACAATGTGAACCGAACAACCGTCACGTTCTTTCCCGCTGCAGCGATATGCTCACCCATGCGCGTCAGAGATTGGCAAGACATTCTCTCGGACGTTGTCGACGACGGCCGCGACCCGGACGCGTGGCGGGCCGTCGCGGGTCAGCGACGGCAGCATATCGGCGAGGACCTCTTTCTTGGTCATCCCGACGTCGGTGTCTACCAACTCAAGACGTACGCGAAGAACCCGTACGACGTGCGCGGCGTCGGTGCTCGCGTTGCCCGCCGCATCGACGACGACCTCGACCCACTGTTCCCGAATCGCCACGAGGAAGACGACGCTGGCCTGTTCGGGGTGCAACGTCCACCCGAAGACGAATCGCAGGCGGAGTCGATGGCGCGACGCCTCGAAGAGACGGTGAAGGTCCACGCGGAGGCCCCGACCTCACCTGACGACTTTTTCACCGACGTGATGGAGGCACTGGAGAGTCCCGCGTTCGGCCCGATGGACTACGAGTTCGACGCCCGACCCGACCGCCTCGACAGTCTGTCGGACGAGTTCACGGACGCCGACGAGTTACTCTCGTCAGAACTCGACGACCTCATCGAATCCGACGGTGTCGGCCGCGGGTTCCAGTGAGTAAGCACCCGCGGTTTCAAACCGTTACAAACCGTTAACTAGTGTATGGACGAAGGATTCGTAGAGAGACCATTACAACCGCGTTCGGTCCGTAAGCGGGAGGCGAAATGGTCGGACCAAGCCTGAGCGACGACGAAACGAAACTCGCAAACAGTCGCCTCAAGCTTGGTTTTATCTTACTCATCGGTGTTTCCGCGACGCTCATCGCCGTTCAAGCAGGTGCGACGCTTCTCCAGACGGGTCTCGCGCTCATCGGTGGACTTCTCGTCGGCGTCCTCCTTACACGGTATCTATCAAAATGGAGTCGAGAATTCACCGAAGTAAACCGTCGTTAGTAACGAATCTGTGAATAAACACGTCGTTTTCTTAGATATTCACTCACACATACGTAAATAGAACTGAACGTGTGACAATGAATCGCAGGGTATATATCTCTGCCCTGTGCACAAATTTCCGCCGGTAACCAGGGCAGGGGCAATGACCTGGTTCTACACCGGAATGCGTCGTGGGGTACCGGAGTTGGGCCTCTGGTTCAACACGACGCACCTACCCAAGGTGCGTGCACGACCCGAACAACGTTCGGGTATCGGGTGCGCACTCTGATGGAGTTGCAGTCTCCTCAGGGCGACACCCGTGCGATCCATCGCTCGGGCGCGTCCAATTCCGCGTCGGTCGGTAAATTCTCCGGATGGTCCCACACACGCGAGGCAGCGGCGATGCCGCGCTCGTCTGCGACGTATTCGAAGAACTGCGCGCCGCGCTCGTACTGGCGGCGTTTGAGACCGAGACCGAGGACTCGGCGTGCAATTTTCGCGACGGGACCGCCACCCTGCCGTCGCTCATCGAGTTTTCGACGGAGGTCTTCGTAATCGTCGTCGAACGCGCGGTCCATCAGCAGTTCTGCGTAGCCTTCGACCGCCGTCATCGCCGTGTCGAGTTCGCGGAAGGCGTCGCGGTCGAGGTCACCGTCGACGAGTGCGTCGACACCGCGTTTCATCCGCGATTCGAGGTGTGTCGAGAGCCAAGGGGCCGCACCGAACTCCGCCGCGTGCGACACCTCGTGGAAGGCAATCCAGCGACGGAACCGCGGATAGTCGACGTCGAGTGAGTCGGCCACGCGACGGATGTTCGGATGGACGAAGTACAGCCCGTGGTCGTCGTCACCTTCGGCCAACAAAAGCGGGTCGTACTGACCGAGGACGTTGTTCCCCAGAAATGAGAGGACGAACGCGAAGGTCCCAGTGTTGACAGCGCGGGTGACGCCCGGCAGGAGTATCGGCCCGTGTTCCTCGAAGGGGAGCATGATACGGCGGAACGTCTCGACGTTGGCGTCGATCCAGTGGTGACGGTTCTGGACTTCCGCGACATCGGGCACGTCGAACGTCACGTCGGCGACGACCCTGAGTCGGTCGCGGGCGTCGCGAACGTCGGCCGCGTACCCCGCTCGCTCGGCTGCTGAAAGGTCGAGTGGCCCCGGGTCGGTCGCAGCTTTTGCGGCCTCGGCGACAGCGTCCCAGTCAATCGTGCCGGACCCGGTCGCCGAAGCGTCTGCAACCGCTCTGACGCTCCGAAGGAGGTTCATACGCTATCGAAGGGTGCCGGAGGCAAAACGCTTCGGTCGACGCTCAGATTCACAGACAGGACGCCCCTAGACACTATACGCAGTCTGACGTGGAGGGCGTATGGACCGAACCATCGACCACGTCGCGTTCGGTGGTATCGAACTGTACGAACTCCGTGCCGCCGCGAACGAGGTTGGGCTGACGCCGACCTACGGCGGCGAACACAGCAGTGGAACGACTCACATGGCCGTCGTTCCGTTCCCCGACGGGTCGTATCTCGAACTCATCGCGCCGACACTCGGAACCGACGCCGAAGACGCCGGTTTCTGGCCGACCCACCTCGCAGCCGGGGCCGGGCCGACCGCGTGGTGCATCGAAGCCTCCGATATCACCGCTAGTGCCAAGGCTGCCATCGACGCCGGTGTGCCAGTCGACGGACCACACGAAGCAGCCAGAGAGCGTCCAGACGGGCGGCTCGTCGAGTGGGACATGTGCCTCGCAGGAACAGACCAGCGGCTTCCCTTCACCATCCGAGACCGGACGCCTCGCGGCTACCGCCCCCCAAACGCGGCACAGACCACGCCATTTCGTGCACCTCAGACTGCAGTCGTCGCCACCCGCGCCCGACCGGCGCGAGCCACCCTCTCACGACCTCGGCATCGCTATGGCCCCCCGCTCGCCATCACCGGT
>NZ_JBZRPK010000608.1:0-9626 GCF_058382125.1 Haloferax sp. s1 | reverse complement strand
AGCGCACTGAACGCGTTACGCACCCGCTGTACGACTTTCCGATTCCGGGGCCGGTCTGTGTGGGTGGCGTCGAGGGGGGAACGTGGGCGTCCAGCGTCGCGGGGACGCTCACTGCCGAGTGGCGACTGGGTGTTGCGCCGGGCGAGACTGTGTCCGAGGTCGAACAGGCGTTCGAAGACCGACTGGCGACCGTCGCCGCAGACGACGAGTGGCTCTCGGCGAACCCGCCGACGTTCGCGCGCTTCTCCGTTCAGTTCGAACCCCCCGAAACCGACGCCGACGAACCGGTCGTCGAGGCACTACAGACGGCACTCCGTGAAGCAGACCTCAGTGACGACCCGGTGGGTGCGACCTACGGCGCGGACTCGCGGCATTACGTCGAGGCGGGTATTCCTACGGTACTCTTCGGGCCGGGAAACATCGAGCAGGCGCACTTCCCCGACGAAACCATCGAGTGGGAAGAAGTCGAGATTGCGCGTGACGTAATTCGAGAGACTGCGCGGCGCTTCCTTCAGTCGAAGTAGGCTTCGAGCGCGTCGGCGACCACGTTACCCGGTTCCGTATCTTCCAGTGAAGCGCGTCGCCGGAGTTCGAGGTACACGTCCGCCGGAAGCGACACATCGAGCGTACCGATATCGACGCCGTGGTCGGTGAGCGCCGTAATGACGGGCGTTCCGTCGTTGACCTCGCTTGCGAGGCGGCGAACCTCTCGGACGGTCAGCCCCGCATCGAGCGTCGCCCACGCGAGGTGGAGACGGGCGTCGCCGGAGACGCGTGCAATGTGTTTCGCTGCGGTCGGTGCAATCTGTCCGCGGGCGACGTGCCGCCGAACCGACTGCGGAAGGTCGTGGACGCGGGCCCATTTGCGGATAAACGAGACCGAAACGTCACCATCCGCTCTTTCTGCGGCGCGTTTGTACGAACCCACGCCGCGGACGAGAGCAGCACAGGCGGCGGCACCGCGGAGCATAAAGACGTGGTCGTCGTCGCCAGCCGTGGACTCGGAGAACGAGCGGACCGTCCGAGCGGCCTCGGCGACGCTCTCGGGGTCGTTTGGGTCGAACCCGACCGCCTCGTGGGCGCGCTCGCCCGTGACGGCAGGGTCGCCACGGACGACAGGTGCGCCGACCGGCTCTCTTCGGTCGGCGGGCACCTGACTGGTGCGTCGGCGTTCGTCGTTCGTCATCTACGAGTCGGTTACGTGTTCTTGGATAAAAACATCCCCCTGACTGGCGAGATTCGCGCGCGAGCGGAGTTCGGGCGGGTTACTCCTCTCGGGACTCCGAGAGGTGCGACCAGATTTCGGTACAACCGGCACCGTCTTCGAGGTCCTTGAGGTGAGCGGCTGGGTCGGCTTCGTCGACGTCAGTCGGTGCGTCGGCGTCCGATTCTGGGTCCGGGTCGGGTTCGAGTTCTGCCTCGCTCGTCATGCGTCATCCTCCGTCGACTGGTCAAACAGTTCGGGGGCGACATCGGCGGAGGCGTGTTGTCGAACGGCGGTGCGGTGGTCACTCATCATCCACCTATACTGAGGGCTCCTGCATAAGGGAATCCGCACCTGTAATGTGTACCCCCACTCCCGGGTACCGGAAGGGGTTGCCACTACCTCAGACGGCCGAAATCACCCGAAACCACCAGACAATGGTGAAGTTAGCGCGATAACCACCGTCGTGCTCCCCCGCGGGGATTGCGGCCGCCGTCTCACATAGGTAGACGGAGCACTGACGGGGACACATGAGCGTCTCCCTGCGCGTCCTCGATGACGGGGCGTGGGTCTCCGTGAACGACGCCAGAGAAGTAAGCGTGAGCGAACTCTGGCGGCTTAATGCCCCTGCATTCTGCGGTTGTGAGCTTCCGGACTTCGTCGTAGAGAACGTCCTCTCGGTCGGTGCGGACGGACGAACCGTCTCGGCGAAAGTGTACGGCCAGTGCATCGCCTGTGGTGAAACGGGCGTCCCCGGTTGGGTTCCCGTTGGCCGACTCTCAGACGGCGAATTTACCGATATCGCCCGTGAGAGCGTGGTTCTCCCCGTTCGGAACGACGGCGATATAACATAGGCAATTATTTCCCCTTTTGGGCAGCACCGGGAAGGGTTGACGGTACGCTCGGGGCCTTACGTAGGCAAATGTATGGATATTCGTACGAATGCCCACGGACGTCGAACGTTGGAAATCAGAGGTCTACGGTAACGAGATACGAGAGCATCTGTTCCGTTTCGCCGAGGAGGGCTGGGACGCTATCCCCGAAGACGAGCGGGACGCCTGGTTCGAGCGCTTCAAATGGTGGGGACTGTACCACCAGCGCAACGGACAGGAGTCCTATTTCATGATGCGCATCGGGACGCCGAACGGCGTGCTGACGCCCGGACAGACCGAGGTCGTCGCTGAAGTCGCCGACGAGTACGCTCGCGGTCCGGCCGAAAATCCGATATTCGGTAACGGCTACGTCGACTGGACGACTCGTCAGTCCATCCAGCTGCACTGGATCAAGCTAGAGGATATCCCGGAACTCTTCGACAAGCTCGAATCTGTCGGCCTCTCCACCCAGCAGGCCTGTGGTGACTCGTGGCGCAACATCGTCGGCTGTCCCGTCGCCGGCAAGGACAAACACGAGCACGTCGACGCGCTGCCCGTCGCGATGGAACTCAACGAGACGTTCAAGGGCAACGACGACCACTCGAACCTCCCCCGCAAGTGGAAGGTCTCTATCACCGGCTGCCGCGAAGGCTGTGGCCAAGGCGACATCAACGACCTCGCGCTCGAACCCGCGACCAAGGAAATCGACGGTGAGGAGACGAAAGGCTTCAACATCCGTATCGGCGGCGGCCTCTCCCGTAACGAGCCACGGCTCGCCCGCGACATCGACGTCTTCGTGACGCCGGAACAGGCCGCGGAGGTCTCGGGGGCCATCTCCGCGCTCTTCCGTGACAACGGCGACCGCGAGAACCGCTACAACGCCCGCATCAAGTTCCTGATGGACGAGTGGGGCGCGGAGAAGTTCCGCAACGTCCTGCAGGAGGAGTACGTCGACTTCGAACTGGAGACTGCAGGCGAGGACCTGCGCTCGGAGTACTCCTACAACTCCGGCTACGCTAACGGCGGCCACGCGGACCACGTCGGTATCCACGAGCAAGCCGACGGCAACTACTACGTCGGTCTCAACGTCCTCGTCGGCCGCATGGGCGTCGACGAGACGAAGGAACTCGCCCGCGTCGCCGACGAATACGGCTCCGGCGAAGTCCGCGTCACCCAGCGCCAGAACGTCATCATCACCGACGTGCCCGAGGAGAAACTCGACGCGCTGCAGGAAGAAGACCTCCTCGAACACTACTCGCCCGACCCCCACCCGTTCATGCGCGGCTCTATCGCCTGTACGGGGACCGAGTTCTGTTCGCTCTCCATCGTGGAGACGAAGAACCGGCAGGTCCGCTACGCTCGCTGGCTGAAGGAGAACGTCGAACTGCCCGAAGGCGTCGAGGACTTCCACATCCACCTCTCGGGTTGTACGGCCTCCTGCGCCCAGCCCCAGATCGCCGACGTGAGTCTTCGCGGTATGAAGACCCGCAAAAATGGGGACCCAGTCGAGGCGCTCGACATCGGTCTCGGCGGCGGTCTCGGCGAGAACCCGAACTTCGCCGAGTGGGTCACCCAGCGCGTCCCCGTCGACGAGGTGCCCGGCGCTATCAAGAACCTGCTCGCGAACTTCGAGGAGCGTCGCGAGGGCGACGAGACCTTCCGAGAGTTCGTCGCTCGGACGGACGAAGAGGACCTCGCCGAACTGGTCGAACCCGAAGAGACCAGCTACGAGGACCCGATGATGCACAATACGAAGCGCACGTGGTACCCCTACGCCGAAGACGACAGCCTCGATGCGAGTCCCGCGCCGACGGCGGGCGACGGGACGCCCATCGCCAGCGACGACTGAGCGTCGTCCCGGGCGTTCAGTACCTACATTTCGACACAGAAACCCGTCTGTCTCCACGCGACCTATTTACGGGAACACCGACTATCGACTACAAATGCCAAATCGCATCCTGAAGGTCAACGCGTACACGACGCTCGACCTCGTCGACGGCACGGCGAAGGGTCACGACTTCGAGGAATCCGCGTTCGCGGTCCTCAACGTCACGTCGCCGCGGAAGAACCCCGACGAAATCACACTCGGACTCGAACTCGACGGGACGCAACTCGACGCGCTCCCCCCGCATGCAGACACGGTAACGCTCTCACCCGAAGAGGCACGCACGCTGGCGGCCGACCTCGAAAAACACGCCGACCGGGTCGAAGCCGCACGCGACGACTAAGCGCAGCCTTCCGATTTTCTGAGAACTCAAAACGCACTACCAGCGGGTATCCCGTCGCGGTTGGCGGATAGTTCAACTACCACTGGCGAGTTCTCCGAGTGCCACCGACGAATCCCTCGACCACCGGCGGACACACCATCCACCGCCTCGTGACAACACCGACCATGGTTACTTTTACCTCGTGATACGAAACGTTCGATTACAAACTAGCTATCGAATTTTTCATCCACACATCAACAAACCCAATCGGTAGACATATGAATATGAATCTCGCAGCGTGAAGTGTGCTAGAGACGACGCCTTCACACCGTCCACGCATCGCGCGTAGACCGCTTTCTACCTCCCGCGCTCACCCGGCGAATCGAACGCCGGTCACAGCGCGGGGGGTGGTGGCGTGAGCCGTCATCGGACCCTCGTTCTCTTCGTCGCGGCGGCGGTGCTGTTCGGCACCTCCTTCGTCGGCATCAAGGCCGCTATCGATGTCGTTCCGCCGGTGCTGTTCGCGGCGTTTCGCGTCGACGTGGCCGCAATCGTCTTACTGAGCCTCGTTATCGTCCGCGGCGGCTACTGGCGGCCGCGGAGTCGCGCCGACGTATTCGGTATCCTCGCCAGCGGCGCGTTCGTCCTCGGTGCGAACAACGTGCTTCTCTTCCTCGGTCAGCAGCACGCGACGACCGGGGCCGCGGCCGTCATGTACAGCCTCATGCCGGTCGTCTCGCCGGTGTTCGCCGTGTTGCTCCTCGACGATGAGCGTATCTCGGCGGTCGACGCCGTCGGCATTCTACTCGGACTCGTCGGCGTCGTCGTCATTGTCGGCCCGGAGAGCGTTCTCGGCGGTGGAAGCATCGGACAGGCGCTCGTCGTCGGGTCGGCGCTCTCGGTCGCGTTCGGGACCGTGCTGCTCAAGCGGATTGACCCCGACATCGGAACCCTGCCACTGACTGCGTGGGCGATGGCAGCCGCCGCCGTCGGCATCCACATCGTCAGCATCGGCTTCGGCGAATCACCCGCGCAGGTGGCGTGGTCGCCGACTATCGTCGCCGCGATTCTCTACGTGGGGATGCCCGCGACGGCGGCCGCCTATCCGGTGTACTTCGCACTGCTCGCCGAGGCGGGTCCGGTTCGGGGGAACCTCGTCGCCTACGCGATGCCAATCGTCGCGACCATCACCGGGTGGGCGTTCCTCGGCGAGACGATTTCGTCGGCAACTGTACTCGGCTTCGGCGTTATCGTCTCCGGGTTCGTGTTGGTTCAGCGCGAGAGCGTCGCGCAGGTAGTCGGGTCGGTGGGAGGCCAGTCCATAGACGCGGAGTAACGCCTTTCCTCCGGGAGGGGATATTCAGTTCAGTTGTCTCTCATTAATCGGCATAGAAAGTAATCGAAACCATTTACATTTTATTTGAGGTGACTCATAAATATCCCAATCACTTTCAAATGGCTCGCATTCTCTATTTTTTCGTTGACGAAAGCGGGAACGCGAACGAGGGGACCGGGTTTTCTATCGTCGGTTGCTGGTGTGTATCTGAACGAAGCAGTGAGTACGAAGTGCTAGCTTCGACAAAGGGGTTCCTGCTGGACCAAGCCCGTTCTCTGAGCGACGACAACAGTATCTCAGAGATCAAATCATCGAAGCTCCACCCCAGATACATTGACGACTTAATGCAGTCGATGGTTCCACAACTTTACGAAGACAGTACAATCGAAACAACTTATGTGTGGCCCACCGCCCAACCAATTCGATGCTCAACATATACGACACTCCCTGACATCACGAGCGGATTCTTTGAAGGGAGGTCCTCAGGGAACTTTTCGAATGGCCAGATGGTGCGCTCGATGAGTTTGATTTCCGTAATCAGTCCGCTGTTCCAAGGTGGAACAATGAATCTCGAAGGGATTGACGAGGTCAAGATTATATTAGACGACACGGTGTGGAAAGGACCTGCAGATGTCGTCGGCGAGTGTTTTGGTTCTCACGAAGAGATTGGTATCCCCGCCACGTTCACGACACGGGATAGTAAGGCCGTCCCTGGCCTGCAGATCGCTGATCTTGCCGCGTACTCGTGGCATCGAAACCGACGAAAAGGGGACTGTAGCGAAGCTAGCAGCGTCGTCCATAACCTTCGGTTCTGAGTGTAAAATCCACCGCCGAAACGGAACTCAGCCCCTGCAGAGAGGGATCATCGATTCCGTTTCGGCGATAAGAGGGCGCCGAGAAGCTCAGCCCCTGCAGAGAGGGATCATCGACTTCCAGACGCCGTCTCTTACCTCTAAGTTCTACCGACTGAAACTTAAATCTTCAGTAAGCTATTTTCCGGGAGCGATGGGCTGAAACAGGGCGTTGAGACTACAACAGCAGTTCGGAAACTCGAATACACGCGATCAGCAGCTTATCACCCGCCGCACTCCCGGAAAATTAACACAAATCAGTAAGTCCACGAACCAATCGAATTCCGTCCAAAAGCGGGCAGAAAACACAGTGTTCTGAGGCGTCCCACTCGTATTCCGAGCGACAGAATATCCTCAGGCAGTCACACGCCGCCGAACCGCGACGGCAACGTCGACGAGCATCTTCTTTTTCATCATGGCGAAGCCGAAGAAGATAGCGCCGAAGCCGACGAGCGCTGTCGTATCGATGGCGTGGCCGAGGAGGACCCAACTCATGAGCGCCGCAACGACGGGTTCGACGTAGCCGATGAGGTTGAGTTCCGTCGGGCCGACGCGGTCCAGCAGTTCGAAGTAGAGGAGGAACGCCACCGCGCCGGAGATGAGCGTCAGATAGAGGAACGACGCGATTCCGGTCGGTGCCCACTCGATGGCAGAAAGCGACTCCCCACGGAACAGCGCCCAGATGTGGAGGATGACGCCGCCGCCGAACATCGTCCACGCCTGCATCGACTGAACCGGCAGGTCCGTACGGAGCGGCCGGGTGAGGACCGCACCGAGGGCGAACGAGACGGCACCGAAGAAGATGAGCACGATGCCGAGGCCCTGTGCGGAGTCGAAGAGACCGGCCCCGGGGTTGGCGACGAGAACGACGCCGGCGAATCCGGAGAGCAATCCCAGCACGCCCGTTTTCCCGAGCGACTGGTTCGAGAGAATCGCCGACGCGAAGACGGCAGTCAGGATGGGCGAGAGGCTAATGATAATCGAGGCGACGGCACCGGGGACGTGTTTCTGGCCGAGGTAGAGAAGACCGTGATAGGCGGCGATGATGAACACCGCACCGATGGCTGTCGCGAGCAGTTCGTCTCTGGTCTGTGGCCGCCAGCGGTCGGTCGAGTACACGGCGTACGCCAGCATCACGAGACCGGCGAGTTCGTAGCGGACCGCCGCAAACGTCAAGGTCGGGAAGAACTCCAACCCGACCTCGATGGCGACGAAGGACGTGCCCCACATCGCCGCGAGGGCGACAAACAACAGGGGCGTCGTCGGAATATTTCTCCAAGTGGTTCGCGTCATAGTCGAATCTACTCCAACATCCGACCCCGACGTTGTTAAATCCTTCTACAAAATAGGAGAGAATAGTTGAATCTTTCATTGACTAATAGACGATTTGCTGTATTTGAGTGCGTATAAATCGTTAAAATCCGAGAGGGTGAGAAGTACTGGCGAATACGGGGAACAGAACAAGGACTTACATCTACGCCCGTGACCAGTGTAGATATGGACGAGCGCGACGTGCGCCTGTTGAAGGCCATCGCGGACCTCGGGACAGGCAGTCCCGAGAAGTTACACGAAGCGACTGATATCCCGGTATCGACTATCCACTACCGGTTGAACAACCTGAAAGACGACGGCGTCATCGAGAACGACCTCTACGACATCGACCTCGAAGCGTTCGGTCTCGGCGTCACAGTCGTCATCGAAGTGTTAGCCGACTACAGTGGTTCGTACGAGGGTGTCGGCAACAAACTGCTGGAAATCGAAGGTGTCACCCAACTGTACTTCACGATGGGTGAGACGGACTTCATCGTCGTTGCACACCTCGCGGATTCCGACCGCGTCGAGCGACTCATCAACGACTTCGAGGCCATCTCGGAGGTCGAACGGACGAACTCGACGTTCGTTATCTCTACGATGCGCGACAGTCACAGAGCGCTCCAGAGCTACACGCTGGAGACGCTGTTGGACGAATTAGGCATCGAGAACTGAGAATCGCCCCACCGCTTACGCTTCCGTATTGCCTACGATAGCGTATGCCGGAGACCGTGCGAACGTGGCTAGTCGAACGGACCTACTCGGACGACGAACAAAACATCATCATACTCGTGTACGCGACGCTGGACGGGACACGATATCACAGAAAAGAGCGGTCACTGACGAGTTTCGAGTCCGACATTCGCGACACCTACGCCGCCATCGACGTATCTGAAGACGAGTTGGGTCGCGTCAGTGACGAAGAAACACGGGGAGCCTACGCCGCGGCGGCGCAGGAAATGGCCGAGAAGCACGACCCGACGGACACCGTGTGACCGGAAAGTAGTGTGAGAGACTGTGTGAACCCAAGTCCGGACCGGAATCAGAACAGGGCTGTTCAGTCCGCCGACGCAAGCGGGAGTTCGACAACGACGACGGACCCCGTCGGCTCGTTGTCCTCGAAGTGGACTGTTCCGCCGAACGAGTCGACGAGTTGGTTGACGAGATAGAGACCTAATCCCGTTCCCGTGCTTTCGAGGCCTTTCTCGCCTTTTCCGAAGACGACGGGCTTTCTGCTGTCCGGAATGCCAGAGCCATCGTCGGCGATGCGCGTGGTGACTAGTTCTTCGTCCTCGTCGACCGTCACCGAGAGCGTCACAGTCGTGCTGCCGTCGTTGTGCTGGACGGCGTTGTTGAAGATGTTGCCAAACACCGACGCGAGGAGGGGGTTCGCCCGTACCGCAACATCCGGAATCGCCCCCTCGACCTCGAAGGTAGCGTTGGGAAACGCCTCACGCCGGACGGAAAGTTCGCGTTCGAGCGTATCCACGAGCGGAAGCGGACGCGTCTCGACAGTGCCTCCGCTCATCGTCTCGATAAGGTCGCGGGCGACTTCGGTTATCTCGATGGTGTGGCGACCCGTCGAGAGAATGCGCGAGAGGATGTCTGCCCCCTCGTCGTCGACGTGTTCTTCGAGCAACTCCGCCCACCCGACGATGACGGCCATATCGTTTCGAATGTCGTGGCGGACGATTCGATTCAGTGCCTCTAACTCCTCGTTCGTCCGCTCTAACTCCAGTTCACGACTGCGGCGAGCAGTCACGTCCTGAATCGTTCCTCTGAGGGCTACGACACGGCCGTCTCGGATAACCGGTTCACCGCGGGTGCGAACCCACAGTTCCGCAC
>NZ_JBZRPK010000027.1:0-625 GCF_058382125.1 Haloferax sp. s1 | reverse complement strand
TCGCCGCCGCAGCAATCTACGCGGCGTCGCTTCTCTGCAACGAGAAGAAGACCCAACGCGAAGTCGCCGAAGTCGCACAGGTCACTGAAGTCACCATCCGGAACCGCTATCAAGAACAAATCGAGGCGATGGGTATCCACACCTAAGGTGCGTCTCCGACAACGCACCGACTCGATACTTCGCATCGCGTGACATTCGCATCGCGTGACTGCGTTCCGCGCCGCGTGATGGCCGTCGGTTTCGTCGACAGACACTCTTCTTTCCGCTGACTCACATTCGCTATTCCTCTTTGGTGCTACTCGTTCCTCGTTTCGACGAAACCTGTCCGCATCGCCGAAGGTTCATACCCGCGGCCGCCCCACAGTTCGGTAATGCGGCTCGACGAGTACATGGACATCGAGCGGGACGAACGTGCCGAGCGGCGGCGTCTCGCCGAAGAGAAGTCCTACGGCATCCTCGACCATCTCGAAACGTTCCAAGACCGGTTCGAGGAGACGGTTCAGGGCGACTCCCTTTACGGCGGTGTCTCGCCGTCTATCTTCGTCGGCCGGTCGACCTATCCGCGTGTCTCGACGGGTATCCTCTCGCCGGTCGGGCACGACGAGGACGCTGCGGCCTTCGAGAC
>NZ_JBZRPK010000026.1:0-625 GCF_058382125.1 Haloferax sp. s1 | reverse complement strand
CGTCAGATGGGGATAAGGGACGGGGTGGAGCGACCGGGGCGCACCCGCGGGTGAGAGTCACGGTATCCAGTGGTTCGAAGTCGTCGTTCCCGACGCCGAGACACTCACCGCGGTCCGCGATTCGTTGGAAGAACACGGGTACGCAGTCGAGGGTGACGGCGACTCGCTTTCCGTCTCTGACCCGGACGGGATTGGTGTCCGCGTGGCACTCGAACCGTAATCCGTCGTTATCACGGAAGGAACCATTTTGTCACTGGTCCACCAAGTGTGTGGCATGATACCTGATGGCTCAGGTGATCGCCGGAACGGCCTCAAACTCCGAAGCCCGGCGTTTGACAAGGGGAGTTCGATTCCCCGGAAATACGGCTACACGAACCAGAACGTAAGTCCTCCGCTCCAAATCAGCGGCGTCCCGTCGGATGCAGCGTCACTGGCGCTCGTGATGGACGACCCCGACGCGGTGAAGCCGGCGGGGAAGGTGTGGGACCACTGGGTCGTCTGGAATATCGACCCCGAGACTACCGACATCGCCGAGGGAGAGTCACCAACGGGTGCGACCGAAGGGAAAAACAGCTACGGTGAACGCGGATACGGCGGTCCCAACCCGCCGGACGGAGAACACACC
>NZ_JBZRPK010000609.1:0-9681 GCF_058382125.1 Haloferax sp. s1 | reverse complement strand
AAATCGTTCGACGAGCCGTTGCAGCAGCCCGCCGGATGCAACCGGTGATACGTCAGTCCAGAGGGTGAACGCGGCGACCGAATCGGCGTTCTGACTCGCAATCGCGTCCTCGTCGTCGGGTGCGACGACCGCGACGTTCACTTCGTAGTGGCCATAGTAGCCGAACTTGATGAGCGTCCGATCCGAGAAGCCGGAAACGAACTCGCGGACAGTCTCGGGCACCTCGTCGGCGACGAGAACGAACGTGAAGTCCGTGCCGAAGTGTTCCTCGTCAGGTTCGATCCACTCGTCGGCGAGCGTATGGCCTAACTCGACGATTCGTTCGAGTTCGGGAACCGTCGCCGTGTCGACCCGCCGAGCGAACATGTATTCCTTGGCGTGGTGGTTGGCGTAGTTAATCGACTGGTGGATGAACTGTTTTTGACTCTCCATCCGCATCGACCCAAAGAGGTCGAACCGCTCTCCGTAGACCGTGTAGTCCCGTTCGAGGTCGTAGTTGAACATGAGTCGCTCGGCGACGCGGTCGAAATACTCGTCGTCCCACTCCGGTCGGTCGACGACTGGTTCGGCTGGCTCGCCGGAGGTTGGCTGTTCAGCGACTGAACCGTCGGATTCCGACTTGTCGGCGTCGGTGTCAACGACTCCATGTCCCATGACACTTGGCACCACGCATTCCCCTATAAGCCCGTCGCGACTTCTCGAAAACTAAGTTTTATTCGTGAAGGTTACGAATCGCGCCGCATGGCCGACCCGAATCGCGAATCGTGCGGTCGGTGTTCGATGACGACCGTCGTCGATGCGACAGGAGGTACGAGCGAGGGCCGCGACCCATTCGAGGGTGAGCGAATCGAACTTGACGAATCGTCGTTGCGAGTAGCCTCGCCCGCGGCGTGGTTCGAGGGGCTTTCGGCGCGACTCGATGCCCTCGCTGAGCGCGTGATATACGGCGAGCGGTAAGGCACGAAAGTTAGTTACCTCGCAGAGTTTATACTGTCCGGCACCTAGTTCCGCCAACGACATGGAAGAGAGCATCTCCGGGTTCAAATGCCGCGGTACCTGGGACGAGGTCGTCGAACACGGGGAACGAATCACTCGTGCGCTCCGCGACGCTAGCGTCGACGGTGTCGCTTTCGATGATTGGGACGAATGGCGTCCGAAGTCGCACGAGCGACTCGGCGAGGACGTAAGCGAGAAGACAGCAAAACAAGCGAGTGTTGACGAAGGCGAGGGTGAGAAGGCGGGAAAAACGCCTAACGAGGACCTCAAGACTGCCGGTGAGAAGTTATCTCGCTCCTACGAAAAAGTCGAAGAAGGAGACGACGAGGGAGCAGTCGAGTCGTGGCAAGACTCCATCAACTACGTCGCCCGCGCGGCCGACTCCGCCGGCCGGAAGGCGCTTCGGAAGGTCGAGGACACGGTCTATCAGAATGTGATGACACAGTTGGCTCCGTACTACTTCGACAACGAACTTATCAGTGCGAACATCCAGAAAGTCGGCCGCGGAACGGGTAACGAGGAGTTCGTCTTCGAGGTAAACGTCAACGACGACGACTTGAAAGAACAGGTCTCCGACACGCTTCGGGACTTCGAAGACGAGATTGACCGGTGGCACATCGACACGCAGAAAGAGACCGAAGTCGCGGAGGCTGCCGAAGGCGTCGAGGTCCCCGCCACCGACGACGAACAGCGGTCGAAATCCACGACGAACTGAGCGGCGAGTACCTCGGAGAACCGCGGACCGATTTCGTCCTTACGGCGCGGTCTGGTTTTTGGCGCGCACACATGTCTGACATCGATAATACTGATACGGCTCGCCTGTGATGTAGGAGTATGCCCGAGCCGCTCCGAATCGAGTCCGGTGAACTGACCGCAGACGAAATTCTCGACGCGCTTCGCGAGGGTCGTCGTATCATCGTCCGCGCGGAGATGCTCGGCGGTATCCACGAAGTGACACTCCGGCACGACGGGACGACCTTCTACTGTGACACGCCGACGACGCTCCACAAACACGAAGACGAGGAGGGAATGCGGACGTGCGTGATGAAGATGGGTTACGCGAAAGACGCATAGCGGTGTTTTCGGAGTCGATTTAGTGAGTCTCGTGAGAGTCGCCCCTTCGGTAGTGAGCCACCCGGCAGTTTGCGACCGTCGGCGAATCGGCTGAAAGGCGATTCGCCGGGAGTACCGCGAGTGGCATGTCGGAGACTCGCCCGATTGGTGAATCTCCGGCAGGTGAGGGTTTAATTCGACGCACGGCAAACAGTCGTGTATGGCTGACGCACCGGATATGGACGACTTAATGAACACGGATGAGCCGAATTTCGGGCACGTCCTCGCCTGTGTCTTCGGAATCCAGAGTCACGAAAGTCGGACGTATCTCGCACTCCTCGACAATCCCGGCAGCACCGTCGCGGAACTCGCGGAGGTCCTCGACCGCGACCGAAGCAACGTCAACCGCTCTTTGATGACGCTTCTCGACAAGGGACTCGCCGAGCGGAAACGCCGCCTTCTCGACCCCGGTGGATACGTCTACCAGTACACGGCAACCCCGCTTCCGGAGGCGAAGGAGATGTTACACGCCGCACTCGACGAGTGGGCCGACGACGTCCACGCCCGTATCGACGCGTTCGGCGAGTAAGCGTTGCTCAGGAGGCGTCGTCCGAAGCGAATCGTCGTCCCCGTTCGACCGGCAGGTGCCGCCCGAACCCACCCGTTTTTGTCCTTCTGGTGCCACCGCCCGAGCAATGAGCCTCGAACTCACGGCACCTGCCCCCGAGGAGCCATCCGTCGCCGACGACGGCACCTGGCTCGAATGTATCGAGTGCGGCGCGCAGTTCGCGCCGTTCGAGGACATTCGGTACACGTGTGACGACTGCGACGGTCTCCTCGAAGTCCGCTATGCGTCCCCGCCGACGTGGGACGACTTCGACGGCCGCGGCGTCTGGCGATACAACGCCGCGCTTCCCTTCGATGAGGGCGTCTCGCTACCCGAGGGCGCGACCCCGCTACACACCGTTCCGCGCCTCGAATCCGACATCGGCGTCGAGACGCTGCGCATCAAACACGAGGGGATGAACCCGACCGGGTCGTTCAAAGACCGCGGGATGACCGTCGGCGTCCGCGTCGCGAAGGAACTCGGCGTCGACCGACTCGCCTGCGCGTCGACTGGAAACACCTCGGCCGCGCTCGCGGCCTACGGTGCTCGCGGCGGCATGGAAACGCTCGTCCTCCTTCCCGCTGGGAAGGTCGCTGCCGGGAAGATTGCGCAAGCCTCCCTGCACGACGCGCGCATCCTCGAAGTCGACGGCAACTTCGACTCCTGTCTCGACATCGTCCAGGACCTCGCCGCCCGCGGCGAGGCGTACCTGCTCAATTCGCTGAATCCCTTCCGCCTCGAAGGCCAGAAGACCATCGGCCTCGAAATTCTCGAAGAGTTCCACGAGGACTACAGCACGTATCCGGACCGCATCGTCCTCCCCGTCGGCAACGCGGGCAACACCTCGGCGCTCTACAAGGCGTTCCGAGAACTCGTTCAATCCGGCGAACTCGACCCCGAAGAGGTACCGAAACTCACCGGCGTGCAGGCCGAGGGTGCCGCACCGATGGTCGAAGCCATCGAAAACGGCTGGGACGAGACCAAGCGCTGGGACGAAGTCGAGACGAAGGCAACCGCTATCCGCATCGGCAACCCCGTCAACGCGCCGAAGGCGCTTCCCGGCATCCGCGAGACCGACGGAACCGCAGTCGCCGTCTCCGACGAGGAGATTACCGAGGCGCAACGCGACCTCGCCGCAGAGGGCGTCGGCGTCGAACCCGCCTCCGCCGCGTCGGTCGCCGGGCTTCGAAAACTCCGCGAATCGGGCGTCGTCGCCGAGGACGAACAGGTCGTCTGTCTCACGACCGGCCACCTGCTGAAGGACCCCGACGCCGCGTTCGAAGCGGGCGACGACCCCGAACCCGTCCCCAACGACACCGAAGCGGTACTCGAACACCTCGCGGAGTAACGAGGTAACCAATTCCCGTTTTCCCGGCAACTATTTACACGCCGATAGAAAAGTCCGAAGACCGACATGATTGACTGGCGCAAGCCGCTCCGAGATGAAACAAACGCCGGACTCGCGGTGGCTTCTGGAATCTGTTTTTCGGCCGCAATCTACGGTTTGGTCGTGTATTTCGCTCGCCCCGGTGCTACTTTCGGTGATGTCTATGCGTCTTTGTTTCTCGCGTTCCCAGGATTCGTGCTGGGTTTGCGTGCTTTCGGTCTGTTTTCGTCGTAGCGAAACAGCTGAAACAGCCTGCTGGCCACCGTCACGACCCAATTCAGCCGCCTCCCACTTCGCACTCGACGACATAGCTGACGCGCGTCAGTTGTTCGTCTGACACACCCTTTTGATTCTGTGGCATGTAATCGCACACGATGTCCCTCAGCAGCATGCCGACCGGGACCGTCAGCCGAGACGGTTCTGGGTCGCGAACATACCCCCCGAACGAGTCCGGACACAGTTCGCCCCCAAAGACTGCGTCTCCTCGTCAGCGCACCCGGTCCAATCCGGGACCGGACCAAGCCGCGCTCCAACGCGAGAACGAGGCGCTCCGCCGGGCAAACGCACAGCTCAAAGCCCGACTCGCCGCCGCCGGCGAGGACCGACAGGAAATCATCGACCGATACGAACAGCTCTTGGCCGAGAGTCGTCGCCGGAGTCGCAATCGGGGCGGTCAGTCGCCGAACGGCCAGCGGTCGAACAACCGGCGCTCGAAGCGCCAGCGACGGTCGAACCACCGGTCGTCGTCAAAAAACGGAGGTCAGTCGATAGCCACTGTTCGGGCCGCCGTCGGCCGCGCGGTGTCGAGCGTGGCGTCGTCGCTCGGACTCCGCTGAACGCTGGCCCAGTTCAGAGCGTGATGGCGTCCACGTCGATGATTCGGTCGTCGCTGAGGAGTTTTTCTTGGACCTCCTCGGGCACCTCGTCGTCGAGGTTGTAGACGGTCAGCGCCTCGCCGCCTGCCTTGGCACGACGGGCGTTGAACATCCCGGCAATGTTGACATCATTTTCACCGAGGACGGTACCGATGAAGCCGATGACACCCGGTTTGTCGTAGTTGCGGGCGACGAGCATCTGGCCGTGGGGGATGGCGTCGAGACGGTAGCCGTTGATGCGGACGATGCGCGGGTCGTCACCGGCGAAGAGCGTCCCGGAGATGGTCATCTCTTCGTCGCCGTTGCGGACCGTCACCGTCACGAGGCTCTGGAAGTCCTCCGACTGGCGGGATTTCGACTCGATGACTTCGATACCGCGTTCTTTCGCAATCTGCGGCGCGTTGACGGCGTTGACCTGCCATTCGAGCGGCGTGAAGACGCCCTTCAGCGCCGAGGCCGTGACGAGTTCGATGTCTTCGGCGGCGATATCTCCGTTGTAGGTCACTTCGATTTCGCCGAGGCGACCGTCGAGGAGTTGGCCGGCAATCTTGCCGGCGGTTTCGGCGAGGCCGATGTAGGGGCGGATACGCGGGAAGGCGCTCTCGTCGACCGAGGGCGCGTTGAGCGCGTTCATGACGGGTTCCTCGCGGAACGCGGCGACGACCTGGTCGGCCGTCGAGACGGCGACGTTCTCCTGTGCCGCCGAGGTGGATGCACCGAGGTGTGGCGTGACGACCACGTCGTCGACCGAGAGAAGCGGATTGTCGGGCGAGACGGGTTCGTCGGCGAACACGTCGACTGCGGCACCGTCGATGACACCGGCTTCGACGGCCTCTGCGAGGGCTGTCTCGTCGACGACGCCACCGCGGGCACAGTTGACGAGGTAACCGCTGCCCATCGTCTCCAGTTCGTCCGTGGAGATGAGTCCCTCCGTCTCGGGCGTCAGCGGCGTGTGAACCGTCAGGAAGTCGGCACGGGCGAGACACTGGTCGAACTCGACGAGTTCCGCACCGAGTTGTTCTGCGCGCTCCTCGCCGATGTAGGGGTCGTACGCGACGATGTCCATCCCGAGCGAGGAGAACTTCTTTGCGACCTCTTGGCCGACGCGGCCGAGACCGACGACGCCGAGGGTCTTGCCGTTGACCTCGTTGCCGAGGTAGTCGGACTTGGCCCACTCGCCGTCTCTCAGGCGGGCGTGTGCCTGCGGAATCGAGCGCGCGGCAGCGAATCCCATGGCGACCGTGTGCTCGGCGGCGGCGCGGACGTTCCCTTCGGGCGCGTTGGCGACGATGACACCGTGCTCGGTTGCGGCCTCGATGTCGATGTTGTCGACACCGATACCGGCGCGACCGACGATGATGAGGTCAGATGCCGCTTCGAACACGTCTTCGGTGACCTGTGTTCCGGAACGGACGATGAGTCCGTTTGCGTCAGAGACGGCTTCGAGCAGCGCGTCACCTTCAACGTCGTATGCGGTCTCTACCTCGTAACCGGCTTCGTGTAACCGGTCCAGACCCGCGTCGGCAATCGGGTCCGTGACGAGTACCTTCATGCGCATAGGCACAGACTCACGGGGGTTAAGAGTTGCCACAACGGCCGATTTCGTGACATTGTGGGTGTCTAGCACGGTTCCAGTTTAATCGTTGTCGTCTCACTAGTATTATGAACGATTCCGTAGTAGGGTAAACAAATGACCTTACGTCCCGAGCACTCACCGGCGACTGAGTTGGCTGTCGGGCCGTCGCTTCCTGATACTGGGTCCGTCCTCATCGCGGGGCCGACGATGACGAAAAAACGGCGACTCATGCTCTCGATGCTCGCCGAGAAGGAGCACGAGAACGCCGGTACGGTCGTCGTGACGACGAAGAAACCCGCACCCACCATCGCGCAGGAGCTCGAACACCTCACGGGCGTGTCACCCGAGCAGTTCGAAGTCATCGACACGACCAGCGTCGCGGACTTGCTCGACCAGCGGACCACCGCCGACAACCTCCGGTATGTCTCCAGTCCCGGCGACCTGACCGGCATCGGAATTCACCTGACTGAGGCTCTGCGGGAGCATTATGAGGCGAGCCAGTCGGCCCAAGTCGGGCTTCACGTTCTTTCGACGCTCGTGATGTACGCCGACATGAAACGACTGTTTCTGTTCCTTCATGTCATCACCGGCCGCATCGCAGCGACTGGCTTTTCGGGCGTATTCACACTCGACACCGGGTTCGTCGACGAACGCGAGCTAGCGCTCTTGAAACAACCGTTCGACGGAATCGTGGAGACCCGCGAGACGGACGGTGACCCGGAGTATCGAGTTCGCGGACTTGACGACGGCCCGCAGTCGTGGACGCCGCTTCGGCTGTGAGTCGATTCGTTTGATTTCGTCGTTATCGCGCCGCTATCCTTACAGAAGGTGCTTCAACGCGAGGTCAACGAGCGGCGAGCTCGTCCGGTCGAACGTCGCAAAGACGCCGGACCACTCGTCGTCTGGGTAGATGGCGATAACTGCCTCATCGAACCACCGAACGACGGCGTTTAACTCGCCGTAATCTTCGAATACGGGGTCGGTTACGGGTTCGCCGAGCGCCTTCATCACGAGGTTCTTCACTCGGTTCGCGCGCGCGTCGGCGTCGAAGCGGGATTCGAGGTCCGAACGCAGGTAGAGTAGTTCGTACTCCTCGCCGTCGTACTGGCCGACCGCTCGCACGTCTGCGTCGTCGGTCTCGCGAAGTCCGCGGACGAACTGCCGAAGTGGGTCGTCTCCGTCGTCGCCGAAGTCGTCGGTTAGGTCGGCTTCTACCTCGGAGAGCGTCTCGTGTTCGGCGTCGTGAGGTTCATCCATAGTGGGTGTCAGGGAGACGACCGGTAAATAGGTACGCGGTGTTTCGAACCGCCGATAACTGCCGACGCGGAAGCTTTGAAACCCCGCGGGAACGACGGGCACGTATGCGAATCATCGCCTTCGACTTCGACGGCACGCTTTCGGACTCAGAAATGACCGTCCTCCTCGGCAAGCAAAACGGGACCGCCGACGAGATGGCCGATATCACCGAGCGAGCGATGAACGACGAGATTAGCTACGCGGAGAGCCTCCGCTCGCGCGCTCGACTCCTCGACGGACTCGAAGAAGAACTCGCCGAGGAAGCCTACGGGCAGGTCGAACTCCGCCCCGGCGCGGCCGAACTCATCCAGCGTCTCCGCGACTACGGCCACCACGTCGCCATCTTTACCGGTGGCTTCCGCCGCGGCGTCGAGCGCGCACTCGAAAAGGAGGGCGTCGAGGTCGACGACATCGTCTCGAACAGCCTGCCCGTGAAGGGCGGCCGACTCACCGGTGACGTAGAGGGGTCGCTCATCGAGGGGACGAAAGACACCGCCCTGGAGAACTACGCCGCCGAACACGACGTACCGATGGACCGAACCGTGGCGGTCGGTGACGGTGCGAACGACCTTCCGATGCTCGAAGTCGCCGGTCTCTCGGTCGGGTTCGTTCCGAAAGATGCGGTCCGCCCTGCCTGTGACGTCGTCGTCTCCTCGATGAACCGCCTCGGGAAGGTCTTCGAGGGTCACAACATCCTCGACGCCGACGAGGAATAGCACAGTTGTAGGGTGCTAACATTTATCATGGGACGTATCGTATCGGGTTCTATGTCAATTAGTGACGTTGACACACCCGAGCTATGGGTGGCGGGATTCGTCTTTGTCGCCCTCGCACTCGCCGCCCAGTTCGAGGGTGTCGTCCTCGTTAATTTCGGAACGATGGGTGTCGACCAGTCGATTCCCGCTGCCGTGGCAGTGGTGGGGACGATGCTGGGGCTGTGGTGGTTAGATAACGAGTAAAGAAAAGACGCTGTTCCTGCTGACGATTACCGATTCAGCGTGTGAATCGCCTGCCCGAGCGCGTTTTCTGCGGCCTCCATGACCGCTTCGGCGAGCGTCGGATGCGTGTGGATGGTCGCCGCGACGTCTTCGAGTCTCGCGCCCATCTCGATTGCAAGCGCGAGTTCGGCGACGAGTTCGGACGCCTCGGGTCCGACGATTTGCGCGCCGAGGATGAATCCGGAGTCCTCGTCGGCGACGATGCGGACGAAGCCTTCGGTGTGGCCCGTCGTGAGGGCGCGGCCGGAGGCTTGGAACGGCATCTCGCCGACTGCGGGCGTGAAGCCAGCTTCTTCGGCCTCTTCTTCGGTCATGCCGACCGTGCCGATTTCGGGGTCGGTGAAGACGGCGGCCGGAACGGCCTGACTGTCGAAGGCGACCGGTTCGCCGGCGATGTGTTCGGCCGCGACGATGCCCTCTTGCGAGGCGACGTGGGCGAGCATCGGCGTGTCTTCGACGATGTCGCCGATGGCGTAGATGCGGTCGACCTCGGTCCGGCGGAAGTCGTCTACTTCGATGAAGCCGCGTTCGTCGGGTTCGACGCCAGCGTTTTCGATTTCCATCGTGTCGGTGACGGGCGAGCGTCCGACGGCGACGAGCACCTTGTCGGCGTAGTACTCGTTTTCTTCGCCGTCTTCCGTCTCGGTCGTGACCATGATGCCGTCGTCTTCCTCGCGCCAACCGCTCGCACCTTCGCCGAAATGCATGTCGATGCCGAGGACTTCGGCGCGCTTGCGGACGACGCGAGCCACGTCGGACTCGTAGGTCGGGAGGATGTCGTCGAGCATCTCGACGACGGTCACGTTGGCCCCGAGTTTGGCGAACGTCGTAGAGAGTTCCATCCCGATGTAGCCGCCGCCGACGACGACGAGGTCGTCCGGGACGGTCTCGGC
>NZ_JBZRPK010000028.1:0-631 GCF_058382125.1 Haloferax sp. s1 | reverse complement strand
GGGGGTCAGATGTGGATAATTGACCGCCGGGAGCAAAGGCATCAGTGAGGCGGAGACAGGCAAGGGACGGCCGCGAGCGTAGGAGGGTAAAAGGAGCCCGCCGTAGCCGCCCACCTCCTTTTTCGGAGACCGGAGCTCCGGAGCGCCGCCGCCCCGGCCGGTCCGGCGCCCGCTGCCCCGGCCCCGAGACCCGGCCTCGACCCCCACCCTCGTTCGCTCGCCCGCCAGTCTGCTGCGAACACGTTTCGGTAGTACGCGGCCGCGGCAGGGTCATCGATTGCGAGTGCGACCTCGCGGTTCTCACGAGCGGAGTGTCGGTTCCAGTTGAGACTGCCGACGATGGCGGTGTCGTCGGCGACGACGCCTTTCGCGTGAATCGCACCGTAGCGTCCGGCGGGGCGAGCAAGTCGAACTGAGAGTGGATTCCCTGTTCTGTCGGCCCAGTCGTTCAACCGCGCTGCGAGCTTACGGTTTTCGTCGTCGACGTACCACGCACTCCCGAGGAGCAAGCGGACGCGAACACCACGGTTTGCCGCTCGCTTGAGCGCGACGGCGAACGGGCCGGCGGCTTCGACGGTGGGTTGTATCACGTCGGTTCGGTGCTCGGGGGCATCGAGCTGCTGGAGGACCG
>NZ_JBZRPK010000610.1:746-9687 GCF_058382125.1 Haloferax sp. s1 | reverse complement strand
CCAGGAGCGTATCGACGACATGGTCCGCGGCCTCGAAGACGACGTCCTCGAAGCGACCCTCGCCGACCGCGACATCGAGGGCTCTATCGACGACGAAGAGACGATGACGGCGCTCGTCGACGACTTCCTCGACAAGATTCACGTCGCGAAGGCGTTCAACTCCAACCACCAGATTCTCCTCGCTGAGAAGGCCAAGGAACTCGCTGGCGACCACGAAGACTCCGACTGGCCGGTTCGCCTGCTTTGTGTCGACTCCCTTACGGCCCACTTCCGCGCCGAGTACGTCGGTCGCGGCGAACTTGCCGAACGCCAGCAGAAGCTCAACAAGCACCTCCACGACCTGATGCGCATCGGCGACCTGTTCAACACTGGCATCCTCGTGACGAACCAAGTCGCGTCGAATCCCGACTCCTACTTCGGCGACCCGACGCAGCCTATCGGTGGCAACATCCTCGGCCACACCTCGACGTTCCGTATCTACCTCCGCAAGTCGAAGGGCGACAAGCGTATCGTCCGCCTCGTCGACGCGCCGAACCTCGCCGACGGTGAGGGCATCATGCGCGTGCAGGACGCCGGTCTCAAGCCCGAATAGATTCGGTTCGAACCGCTCTCAGACTCCATATTTCTTCCCCCCTTTCAGTCTCTGAGCGCCAGCAGTCGTGCTTAGTTTCCTATTTACCGCCCTATCTGGACGTTCCCATCTTGATATATTTGGACTTTAAACACACCCTACTGCCCACTTGTTCTCATAATCTTGGAACTACAGTCCAATACTATCTCTTTCGAGAACCACTATTCATATAGGTGAACACAATGACGAAACGAATCGTAGTCGTTGGCGGTGGTACCGGCGGTACGGTGGTTTCGAACCGCCTCGCCGAGGAACTCGCGGCGGAGGTGGATACGGGCGACGTAGAACTCGTCCTTGTCACCGACGATACCAAGCACGTCTACAAGCCGGTCTTCCTGTACGTCCCGTTCGGACTCGCGGAACCGGAAGACGGCGTCCGAGACCTGCGAGAACTCGTCGACGAGCGAGTGAACATCGTCATCAACCGGGTTCGTCGCGTCGACACCGAGGAAAAACGGCTCTACTGCCAAGACGGCGACGAAGTTATCGACTACGACACACTCGTCCTCTCGACCGGTGCGAAACTCGACCCCGACGCGGTTCCCGGATTCAAAGAGGGTGCTCATCACTTCTACAGCGCCGCTGGTGCCGAACAACTTCGTGAGGCACTCGCCGAATTCGACGGCGGTCGCCTCGTCTTGAGCGTCGTCGGGACTCCGCACATGTGCCCGGCCGCACCGCTCGAATTCACGTTCATCGTAGAGGATTGGCTGCGCGACCAGGGACTCCACGAGGACACCGAACTCGTCTACACGTATCCCATCGAGCGGAGCCACGGGAAACCCGAAGTCGCCGCGTGGGCTGACCCCATTCTCGCCGAACGGGGCGTCCGCGTCGAAACCGACTTCGTCGTTGACGCTATCGACCCCAATGACCGGGCCGTCCACGCCGAAAACGGCGGGGAAGTCGAATATGACCTGCTCGTCGGCATCCCGCCGCACCGGGGCGACGACCTGATACTCGAATCGGGTCTCGGCGACAACGGCTGGGTCGAAGTCAACCAGCGGACGCTCGAAGCAACGGACGCAGCGGACGTGTACGCCATCGGCGACACAGCGTCGTTGCCCGTTCCGAAAGCAGGGAGTGCAGCGCACTTCCAGGCGTTTGCTGTCGCAGACCGTATCGCCTCGAAGGTCCGGAACCACACGCCCACGAAGAAGTACGACGGCAAGACGGTCTGTTTCGTCGAGACCGGACTGGACGAAGCGTCGTTCGTCTCGTTCGACTACGAGACGCCCGCGACGATGCGCCGGCCGTCGAAGACGATCCACTGGGCGAAACACGCGTACAACGAATCGTACTGGCTGACCGCCCGCGGGATGCTTTGAGGTGAGAACAATGCAGAACCAAGAAAACTCACAACCGACCGAACAGGCGGTGCCCGACGAACTCGTTCGGGCCATCGAGAACAACCCCGAAGAGGTCGCCGTCCTCGTCGAGCGACTCGGCCTCATCAACGACCTCGTCGATGTGGTCGAACTCGGTATGGACGCGGTTGACGACGAAATGGTGCACTCGCTTGCTGGGACTGGCAGCAGACTCGCTGAAGTCGCCGACGACGCTTCGGACCCCGAGACAGTCGCCGGAATGAAGCGCCTGCTCCGCGCTGTCGGCGATGCGGAAGAAGCCGAGGCCGAACCAGTCGGTGCAGTTGGTCTCCTTCGTGCGACCCGGGACCCGGAAGTGAAGGCCGGACTCGGCTACCTTGTTGCGCTGGCCGCTGCGCTCGGCGCGCGGACGGATGAAGAATAGGTCACAGACCAGACGAAGCTAGTCGTCGTCTTCGGTTTTCGTCTTCTCGATTTCTATCTCGCCGTCGTGAATCTTCGCGCCGTCCTGTGCGACCTGTCGCGCGAGGACGGCGCACTTGACACGCATCGGCGAGATGTCAACGCCGAGCATCTCCGTGATGTCGTCGGTGTCCATCTCGTTCAGTTCCGAGAGCGTCGTGCCCGGGAGTCGCTGGGTGAGCATGCTCGCGGACGCCTGACTGATGGCACAGCCATCGCCGGAGAACGCGACGCGCTCTATCGTCTCGCCGTCATCGGCGAGCTGCACGTCCATCGTAATCGTATCGCCGCAGGAGGGGTTTTCCCCCGTGTGAGTGTACGTCGGCGATTCGAGCCGACCGTGGTTTCGGGGGTTCTTGTAGTGGTCCAAAATCTGCTGACGATACATATCTGAGCCAATGCCCATTGGTGTTCGTCGGGGCTACGCCCGAGCGCCGTAAAAGGATTCCGGGGCCGCGAATCGGTCGATTTCGCCGGTTATACTCGTTCAGTACGAGGGGTGACTCAGGCGAACAGTTCGCGGGCCACGTCGAGCCCTTCGACCAACTTGTCGACTTCTTCCTTCGTGTTGTAAATGTAGAAGGACGCTCGCGTCGAGGCGGCAGCGCCGAGTTTGTCGTGGAGCGGTTGCGTACAGTGGTCACCGGCGCGGATGGCGACGCCCTGCTCGTTGAGGATGCTGGAGAGGTCGTGGGCGTGGACGCCTTCGAGGTTGAAAGAGACGAGGCCACCGCGGTCGTCGCCCGGCGGGCCGTAGATTTCGATGTCGTCGAACTCGGTGAGGCGGTCGTAGGCGTACTTTGCAAGGAGTTCCTCGTGAGCCTGCACGTTCTCCATGCCGATGTCGTCGAGGTAGTCGACGGCGGCGGCGAACGCGATACCCTCCGCGATAGGCGGCGTTCCGGCTTCGAACTTCCACGGAAGGTCCTCCCACGTGGCATCCTCGAAGGTGACGCGGCGAATCATCGAGCCACCGTAGAGGTACGGTTGCATCTCTTCGAGAATGTCGCGCTTGCCGTAGAGCGCGCCGATGCCAGTCGGACCGCACATTTTGTGGCCCGAGAAGGCGAAGAAGTCGGCGTCGATGGCTTCTACGTCGACCGGACGGGTCGGTGCCGACTGTGCGCCGTCGACGAAGATGTACGCACCAACCTCGTGAGCCATGTCCGCGAGGTCGGAGACGGGATTGATGGTCCCGAGCGTGTTCGAGATGTGGACGACAGAGACCATCTTCGTCGTCTCGTCGATGAGTTCCTTCGCGTGCTCCATGTCGAGTCGGCCGTCACTGCCGACGCGGATGTAGCGCACTTCAGCGCCGGTCTTCTTGGCGATTTGCTGCCAGGTGACCAGCGAGGCGTGGTGTTCCATCTCGGTCAGAACGACAGAGTCGCCCGGGCCGAGTTCTTCGAGGCCCCACGCGTAGGCAACGGTGTTCATCGCCTCGGTGGTGTTCTTAGTGAAGGCGACTTCTTCACGACCGCCGGAGGCACCGATGAACTCGGCGACTCGGTCGTGAGCCTCCTCGTAGGCGACGGAGGCCTCTTGGCTCATGTGGTGAATACCACGGTGGACGTTCGAGTTGTAGCCGTGGTAGTAGTCGACCATCGCGTCGACGACTTGCTTCGGGGTGTGACTCGTGGCGGCGTTGTCGAGATAGACCAGCGGGATGGTATCGTCGTCGTGCTCGCCCGGCGTCGAAGTGTCGCCGCCGACGTTCCGCTGGAGAATCGGGAAGTCCGCGCGGATGGCGTCGACGTCGACGGGATACGATTCCTTCGCTTCCATTAGGCGTGAGTTACGGCCGTAGGCACAACACGTCTTCGGTCCCGGCGTTGTTGCGAAACCGATTTCCGTTGCGTGAGGCGGCGACTGCTGCCGGAATCGATGACAGTCGCGGGTGCTGAACGGTGTGCAGAGAGTCGAGCAGTGGCGGCGCACGATTCGAAATCACGGGTATCGAACGCTTGCAGGACGACGGGAACGAGTAGAACAGACGGCGACGACTCAGCGAAGCCAGAGCAGTTGTGCGTGGAGCGTCCCACCGACTTCGAGAACCGTCTCTTCGTCCACGAGTCCGGCGTCGATGGCGACGGTGACGGATTCTTCGCCGACGATGTTGGCGACGGTGGCACGGGTAAGACTCTCCACGACGGTATCTTCGTCGGCCTTTTCGGCTTCTTCGCCGCCGTAGAAGTCCTCCGTCACGTCCAGCGAGACGCCGCCGTCGGTGTACGTCTCACCGAGACAGTCGGCGTCACAGACCGAAACGAGGAGTCCTTCGGGCGTCTCTCGTTCGCGAAGCAGCATCAGTAGTCCTCGACGAGCTCCGCTTCGGCCTGCTCGCGAATGTCGTCGGCCTGCTGCTGCGCCTGTTCGGCTGCTTCCTCGCGGCCGAGTTCTTCGAGTGCGCGTGCCTTCTCTTCGTGGACGGCGGGAGTGCGCATACCGAGGCGGATGGCGTTGTCGAAGGCGTTGACGGCGTCTTCGTTCAGGCCACGCTCGTGGAGGAAAAAGCCGCGGTTGTACCACGCCTGCGCGAAGCGCGGGTCGAGTTCGACGGCGCGCTCGGCGTGGTCCAGCGCGTCGGCGGTTCGACCCGACTCCCAGAGCGCGTACGCGAGGTTCGTGTGTGTCGTCGCGGCGTGCTCGCTATCGTCGTCGACGCGGAGCGCCTCGTGGTACGAGCCGATTGCTTCGTCCCACTCTTCGAGTTGCGCGTGTGCCGCGCCTTTGTTCACCCACGCCTCCTGTTGGAGGGGTGAGCCGTCTTCAGCGAAGCGAGCGGTTCGCTCGAACGCTTCAGTGGCTTCCTCGAAGCGGTTGATTTGCATATACGAGAGGCCGACGTCGAGCAGTTGCTCCACGTCAACGTCCTCAGGGTCGATGTTCCGCTGGTCGAGGATGTCCGTGAGGACGCGCGAGTCGACCGGGTCGACCTTCGTCGGGTCCACCGAGAGTTCGGGCGGGTCGAGCGAGAAGTCAGAGTAGTCCTCGTCGAACCCCTGCCCTTCTGAGAATCGGTGGGGCCGCTTGCCGTCGTCGGTCATATAGCCGCGCTTGGGTGTCACGGCGGTTAAACGCTACGTCAGAGCGGCGACACCGACCGCTTTTTAGCCTCGCGGGGGTGACCGTCTGCGAATGACTACCCCTGCGACAACTGTGGTTTCGTTCGTCCGGCACGCCCACTCGCCGTACATCCCGGATGCCGAACGGAGCCGTGGTCTCTCGCGTCGTGGACGCCGCGATGCCGCCCGCATCACCGCTCACCTCGCCGATGTCGCTGACGTGGTCGCCACGAGTCCGTACAAGCGTGCCCGGGCGACCGTCGAAGGCGTCTCTGACGCTGCCGGCGTCCCGCTGGTCGTTGACGAGGACCTTCGCGAACGCGAACTTGCAGGAGAACACGTCGAGGACTTCGATACCGCCGTCGAACACCTCTGGGCGAACCCCACGGCGTCCCACCCCGGCGGTGAATCACACTCCGAAGCACAGGCCCGCGGCGTGGCGGCGGTGGACCGACTCGTCGAAGCCTACCCCGACCGGCACGTCGCCGTCGGGACCCACGGGACGCTCATGGCGCTCGTGTTCAACGCCTACGACCCGCGCTACGGCTACGAGTTCTGGGATGGACTCTCGATGCCTGACGTATACGAAGTGACATTCGTCGACGACAATCCCCTCAGCATCGTTCGGACGTGGGTTCCCCCGGATGAACGGTCTGACGTGGGCGACCGCGACCCGACAGCAGGGGTCGGCGATGCGGATGGCTCCGGTCCCTGAGCTGAATGCATTCAGTCTCTGAGATGGGGGTGCTGAGCTGTCCCCGTGTTGCCCCCGGCGGAACCTTAACGTCCGTTTCCGGCCACTATTCTACCATGCGACTGTTCCTCGCTATCGACCTCCCGTCGTCGCTCTCGGAGGATGTCGCTGCGGTGCAAGAACTGCTCTCTGACGCCGACAGCCTCCAGTTCACCGACCCCGAACAGGCGCACGTCACGCTGAAATTCCTCGGTGAGACATCGCCGGACCGACTGGACGAAGTCGAAGACGCGGTCGAGGATGCGCTCGACGCGGCCGATGTGGACCCGTTCGACGCCTCGGTCGGCGGACTGGGCGTCTTCCCATCGCTCGACTACATTCGCGTCATCTGGACCGGCGTTACCGACGGTGCCGACGAAATGACCCGACTTCACGAGGCTCTCGAACGGGAGACAACGGCGCTCGGATTCGACGCCGAAGACCACGAATTCTCACCGCACATCACACTCGCCCGCATGAACGACGCCCGAGGGAAAGCCCACGTGCGGCGGGTCGTCGAGCAGGAGGCCCCAACTATCGGAACGTTTCGGGTTCGGGAGGTTCGGCTGAAAAAGAGCGAACTCGGACCCAACGGTCCCGAGTACGGGACTGTCGAGCGGTTTTCGCTGTAGCGCCGATTCGTCGTCACCCGCTCGACTACGGCTTCGTCAATCGTCCGTCGGCTTACGCTGTTGGCGAGCCATAGCGCGCCGGAGTTCACTCCGAATCGCGTCCCGCTTGAACAGGAGAAAGCCGACGAAGATGAGCACGAATCCGACGACGGTCGTCTTTGTTGGGGCCCGCTCGATAATAACCCACTCCGCGAGCGCGGCGAAAATCGGGATGACGTACTCCAGAATGCTCACCTCGATGGGTCCGATTCGGTCGAGGAGCCAGAAGTACAGTAAGAACCCGCCCGCACCCGCGACGACGGCGAGATAGCCGGTCGCGACCAACGCTTGCGGAGTCCACACCGCCCCAGCGGCGGACTCCCACGGGAGCGCGATACTCGTCACGTGAAGCGTGACAGCACCGATGAGCATCATCCACGATTGCACAGCCAGTAACGACATATCCGTCTCGCTGTCGTGGGTGAGCACCGCGCCGAGGGCGAAAGCAATCGCAGAGCTGAACACCAACACTGCCCCGACGAGGTTCGACGACAGCAGGTTCTCGGGGTCCGGGTTGGCGATGACGACGAGACCGAGGAATCCGAGGACCAGTCCCGCTATTTTGATGGGGGAGAGCCGTTCTCGGGTGGCCGTCAAACGGGTGAGCGTGGGCGTCGCGAGCGGGATGATGCCGAGGAGAACCGATGCGACTGACCCGGGAATGTACACCTGACCGGAGAACAGGAGCGCGTGGTGTGCGCCGATGCTGAACACGCCCCCAGCGAGAATCGGCCGCCACTCGCTCCGTTCGGTCGGGACGAATCGGTCGCCGCGGGCGACGGTGAGAGCGAACAATAAGAGGGCCGCAATGTCGAATCGGACCGCTCCAAGAAACGCTGGTGGAACCGATTCAAGGGCGATGTCGGTGGCGAGAAAGGCGCTTCCCCAGACGGCGGAAAGTGCTACAAAGACGACGAGTGTACGGGCCCGACCCATTCGGTTCAGACGTTTCCGTCGGCGGTACTGAATTGGTTGGTTCGCGGACGTGCTTGCCGCTGAGATATCGAAGGACTGTCGGCTCGCACGTGCGGACGCATCTCACACGGCTAAAACGCGAAGGAACAAGATTTTATGCGGAGGATGGAAAGTGTAGCCCACTATGGGTAAGAAGTCGAAGGCTAAGAAGAAGCGTCTGGCGAAGCTCGAGCGCCAGAACAGTCGTGTCCCCGCGTGGGTCATGCTCAAAACTGATATGGAAGTTTCGCGAAACCCCAAGCGTCGCAACTGGCGGCGGAGCAACACGGACGAGTAAGCAATGAGCGCAAACGACTTCGAGGAGCGCGTCGTCACCGTCCCGCTCCGCGACGTGAAGGCAGTCCCGTCCCACGAGCGCGCAGGTCGCTCGATGAAAATCATCCGCGAACACCTCGCGAAGCACTTCAAGGTCGACGCCGAAAACGTGCGCCTCGACCCGCAGATCAACGAGGACATCTGGGAGCACGGTCGGCAGAGCCCGCCGAGCAAGTTCCGCGTCCGCGCTGCCCGTTTCGACGAGGACGGCGAGTCGATCGTCGAAGCCGAACCGGCCGAGTAAACGGTGCTCCGCGCCTCCTTCGCCGGTTCGTCCTACATCGGCGTCTTCGCTCGGGCAACCGACGATGTGCTTCTCGTCCGCCCGGACGCCGACGACTCGCTCGCCGAGCAGATGGCCGAAGAACTCGACGTGCCGGTGGTCCAGACGACCATCGGCGGGTCCGGCACTGTCGGTGCGTTAGCGACAGGTAACGAGAACGGTCTTCTCGTCTCGAGTCGTGCGACGACCCGCGAAAAGGAGGCCCTCGAAGACGCTGTAGACCTTCCTGTCTACGAGCTTCCCGGTCGTATCAACGCCGCCGGAAACGTCGTTCTCGCGAACGACTACGGCGCGTACGTCCACACGGACCTCTCCGACGAGGCCGTCGCAGCCGTCGAAGACGCGCTGGACGTGCCCGTCGAACGCGGCGACCTCGCCGACGTTCGGACCGTCGGGATGGCGGCCGTCGCCAACAATCGCGGCGACCTCTGCCACCCGAAATCTCGGGAACCCGAACCCGAGGCGCTCGAATCGCTCC
>NZ_JBZRPK010000610.1:0-736 GCF_058382125.1 Haloferax sp. s1 | reverse complement strand
CTCGACGTTCGCGCTGACATCGGCACTATCAACTACGGCGGACCGCTCGTCGGCTCCGGCCTCGTCTCCAACGACGAGGGATATATCGTCGGCGAAGACACGACCGGCCCAGAGCTGGGTCGCATCGAAGACGCCCTCGACTACATCGACTGAGGGCCTCACGTCCGCCCGTTTTGCGGTTCACTTTCGCTCCGAGTAGGAAGACTCTTCCCGCTTGCCGCCCGACCGATGTGCATGAGCCAGTTCACTATCACGGGCAGCTTCACGAGCCGTGGCGTGGTCCACGAGTTCACGAAGACTGTGGAAGCCCCCAACGAAAACGTCGCAGAAGAGCGAGCGTATTCGCTTATCGGAAGCGAGCACGGAATTAAGCGTACGAAGGTTACCCTTTCTGAGGTGTCCGCAGCATGATGGGCGGTGGTCAGCAGCAACTCCAACAGCTTTCCCAAGAGCTGCAGGCCATCGACGAGGAAATCGAATCGCTCGAAGGTGAGGTTTCGGACCTGAACCAGGAGAAGTCCGAAATCGACGAGGCTGTCGAAGCCATCGAGACGCTCGAAACCGGCTCGACCGTGCAGGTCCCGCTCGGCGGCGACGCGTACCTCCGCGCCGAAGTACAGGACATCGACGAAATCATCGTCTCCCTCGGCGCCAACTACGCCGCCGAACAGGACCAGACGACCGCCACCGAAGCCCAGCGCCCCAAGCAGGACCTGCCCGGCGAGGCAATCGCCAG
>NZ_JBZRPK010000030.1:0-636 GCF_058382125.1 Haloferax sp. s1 | reverse complement strand
TCGTCGGGGGCGAAGCGAACGGAGTCCACACCCGCGCCCGCCTCGATGCGGCCCTTCGGCGGCAGGTCGAAGATGGCCGCGGGGTTCGTCGCAACTACGGCGCGGACGCGCTCTAGCGACAGGGCGGCGTCCGCGGCGGCACCGAGAAGTAGCGGCACCATCGTCTCGACGCCGGGGACACCGCTCGGCGCGTCGAGGAGCGACTGGTCTTTCTCTTCTCGCGTGTGCGGCGCGTGGTCGGTCGCAACCACGTCGATGCGGCCGTCGGCAAGGCGCTCGAACATGGCTTCGCGGCGCGCTTCCGAGCGAAGCGGCGGGTTCATCCGACCGTAGGTTCCGAGCTCGTCGCAGTCGTCGCGGGACAAGAAGAGATGGTGCGGCGTCACCTCGCAGGTCGCGCCACCGTCGCGGGCGGCATCGACGCCTTCGGGCGTGCTCGTATGGGCGATGTGAATCTGTGCGCCTGTCTCGCCACCGACGCGGACGGCGCGTTCCACGGCGGCTTCTTCGGCCTCGGCACGGCGGAATGCGCCCCACGCGTTGGAATTGGCGTCGCGGCCGGGACCGCCGAGGCTGCCTTCGATAGCGGACCCGTCAAAGAGCTCGGCCTCGTCGGCGTTGCCAGTTACGGGGACG
>NZ_JBZRPK010000029.1:0-636 GCF_058382125.1 Haloferax sp. s1 | reverse complement strand
GATGCCGTTTGCCTCGTATTGTGCGACGCGGTCCGCCGGAAGCGGAAGGTCGTTCACGCGCATCTGTCACAGACTGGTCGCGGACTCACATAAGTTTCTTCGCCGAAGTGAATTGCCCAGACTGCAGTGATTCGGTCGCCTCTGTCCCGACTCTAAACGAGTTCCACCCAAGCAGAGCGTCACGTAAATGTCGTTGAGGTGAATAGATTGCGCTATGCGCCCTCCACGCTCTCGATTTTCTCGGTTGTCTCGACGCTCGCTTCTCCACACGCTGACGGTCGGCGGGACGGCCGGACTTGCGGGATGTCTCGACTCGCTTCCTCGGCGTGACCCGCCGGCGACGCCCTACCCAGAAGAGGTTCCGCGCTCAGACGGAGCGGGGTACACGCACACGCGACGCTCCGGAAACCGCGTTGCCGACTGGCGTGGTGACATCACAGAGGCAGCAGCGTTCGATGTCAACGTCCCCGGCACACCCGTGTGGGTCGCGGGGACGGCCATCGATTTTGGCCAGAGGGAAGTCCGTTCTCAGTGGGCCGTCGCCCTCGAAGACGGAAGCGTTCGCGGTTATTACGTCACCGACGACGGCGTCGAGTCGGCAGAAATTGGACCCGACCGACTCGACGGTCCGCCGGC
>NZ_JBZRPK010000718.1:0-22518 GCF_058382125.1 Haloferax sp. s1 | reverse complement strand
GTCAACAACAGTTCAACGCTTCTCGAACCGAGCGCATCCACAACCTCGTCGACCGCGAAAACCAGTCGATACCGCGGATGCGCCGAGACGCACCCGCATCCGACTAAGCTATTCGTGTCCGACTAAGACACCAGAACCTGGCTAAGCACCCTGTACCCAGCCTCCGACAAAAGCGGGCTGCGCCATCGACTACCTCATCGCTACGTTGGAGACCACTTACAGAGACACGGCGCTTGAAGTAAGTGGCCAACGCACACACGGATGATGCGATTGGCACGGATTCGAACCGACGACGGAGTTCTGGCTGGGGAGTATGACGACGGCGTCGTCGCGGTGGGCACTGACCAGTACGAAGTTGGCGTCGACGCCGAGTTACTCGCCCCCTGTGGGCCATCGGCACTCTACTGTGTCGGGCGGAACTACGCGGCGACGGTCGACCAGATGGAGTACGAGATTCCAGACCAACCGGACTGGTTCATCAAACCACCCGTTTCGGTACTCGACCCCGGTGCGCTCATCGAGTATCCAGCATGGACCGAGGAACTGACCTACGCCGGTGAGTTGGCGGCCGTCATCGACTGTGAGTGCTCGAACGTGGACGAAGCCGACGTCCCGGATGTCGTCCGCGGCTACACGATTCTGAACGACCTCGATGCCCTCGACCAACCGGGTCGAACCGCACGGAAGGCCTTCGATGGCTCAGGGCCACTGGGACCGTGGATAGAGACTGCTGTCGACCCGTCGAACCTCGATATGACGACCCATGTCGGCGGCGAGTTACGACAGGAAGCAAACACCGAGCAGATGCTCTTTTCACCCGCCGAAGTCGTCTCGTTCCTCTCCGAACGCTACACCTTCCAACCGGGCGATGTCGTCTCGTTCGGAAGTCCAGCGAATCCCGGTCTAATCGAGCCCGGCGACGAAGTCGAAATCTGGTACGAAGGAATCGGGACGCTCACGAATCGCGTTGCCGAAAAAAGCTAATCGGAGCCGGCATGGGGTGCCACGCTCGCTCAATTCAACGCGTCAACCTCGTTCGTAAGGTCGGCCGCTTCGTCCACAGGGCCGTTGATGAACAGGCCGTGGCCCATCACGCCGGCAGCGAGGAAACTGAATACGACGAGAGAGGTCGTCAGCGCTATCGGAGTGAGATGACCCACGAGGACGCCGGCGGCGAGGCTCCCGAAGATACCGGCGAGGACGAGGTCGTAATATTGCAACGTATACCCCATGCGTGGTAATTATATGGCCAACACCGAAGGTGTATTGTTTGTTTACCATCCATTATTGGTGGGGAATAATGGGAATCGTGTCCCGGTTGCGGGAAGAACGGTCACGGAACGGCTATACGTCGCCAGACACTCGAAAGCCTATGGAGTATCAGACTGCGCTCGACCGAGCGCTCGACGTCCTTCCGGAACGAAACGTAGAACAGGAGCGTCTCACAGTCCCAGACCCCGCAGGTGAGACTGACGGCGCGTTCACGCGTCTCACCAACCTCGGCGAAATCGCGGACGCCCTGTCACGGACGCCCGCACACCTTCACAGTACCATCCAGCGTACCCTCGGTACCAGCGGACAACTGGAAGACGACCGCGCCCGCTACAGTGGTTCGTTTTCCATCAACGACTTCGAGGAAGCCATCGACGGCTACGTCGAAGAGTACGTCATCTGTTCGGAGTGTGGCCTTCCGGACACGCGTCTCGTGACCGAAGACGGCGTCGACATGCTTCGCTGTGAGGCCTGTGGTGCCTTCCGCCCGGTCCAGAAGAGCTCCAGCGTGAGCAAGAAACGCCAGCGCGAAGCCGTGGAAGAAGGTCGTACCTACGAGGTCGAAATTACCGGTACCGGCCGCAAAGGCGACGGTGTCGCCCAGCGCGGGAAGTACACTATCTTCGTTCCCGGCGCGCAGGAAGGACAGACCGTCCGTGTCTACATCAAGAACACGAGCGGTTCGCTCGCATTCGCACGACTCGCCTGAAGGCGTTTGGCTCTCATCTAATTTCGTGACTGCGAGACGCAGCCACGTTCGTGGCTGAGAACTGCAGCACAGTCTTATATTCTCTCGTCACGGCCGGGACACGCGACTGCGTAGCGACGGTACTGGAGGCGACAGTACCGAAGCGACGACGCGACGGGCGTGCGTTACTCGTCCTCGTCGCTCCCGCGGCACAACCCTCGAAGGCCGAGATAGAGGAACACGGCTCCTTCGACTCGCGTTGCGGTCGTCATCCACGACTTCGCCGTCATCTCGCTTCCGTCTTCGTAAGCAATGCGAGTGAGGACACGGACGAGTTGGTCGGGGAATAGCAATTCAACCAGACCGAACAGGACGAACAGTGCTCGAATCATACGAAAACGTAGGCGCGCAATCAGTGAAAAGCTGCTGTCGGTTCCCACGGTACGAGAGTAGTGGCGGGACGGCCTCGGTCACGATGCGGCTTCATGTCACAACCACGGTACGTCTTTGACGACAACTCCGGGGCGAACCACATCAGCACGCCTGCGAGGAGTTGATACTTCAGAAGTCCGAGTGAAGTCTTCGCACCCGAGAAACACGTGACTGAACAGACAAGGCTGTGTGGAAATCAGAGACGAGTGCAACAACAGTGAGAGTGGTTCTACGTGATTTTCGCAACCCCGTTGCCAACCAGAAGTTCCCACCGAGCGGGAACTGGCAAATAGAGTGATAGGCTTCCAGCCTAACATCCAATCGATGTACGATACTATCCTCGTGCCAATCGACGGAAGCGACTCGATGATGCCGGTCGTCGAAGACGCTGCGGCCCTCGCTGCCGAGCGTGATGCCTCCGTCTACCTTCTCTACGTCCTCGACAAACGAGCCTTCCTGACGCTTGCCGATGACCGACTTGACGAAGTGTACGAGGAACTCGAAGCACAGGGCGAGGCCGCCCTCGAAGCGGCCGCAGAAATCATGGCAGAACACGGTGTCGACGCCGAGACCATGCTCCGCCGCGGCGACCCGGCAAACGAGATTCTCTCGTTCGCCGGTGAAATCGATTCGGACCTCATCTCGATGGGAACCCACGCCCGGTTCGAAGACAACATCCTCGGAAGTGTCTCGCGCTCGGTCGTCACTGAGTCGGACATCCCCGTGCTCACGACCCCAATCGAGGCACGCTGACTGCGACTCGGTTCGATGGCTCTCACGCTCAACTGACGTAACGGTAGTTCCCCGCAACTGAGAGAGCGCCGGTCCACCACCGGCGTCTCGGACTGCTTATCGAAGCACGTGCTACAGGCGAAGGAACAACAGGACCAGTCCGTACAGCGTCGATGGCACACCGAGGAGCAGGAGTCCGACGCTTATTACAATCGCTTGGCCGTTTACCCCCGGAATCGACCCGGCCGCGGCGATATACATGCCGGAGAGTCCTGATAGGATGTCGAACGTAAGAACGAGAACAGCGGCACAGAACGCGGCTGCTCCGGAGAAAATGAGTACGAACGAGGTGAACGACGGTTTCTGTCGTGGGGAATGGTGGTGAGTGGAGTAACCACGGGACATATCCCAGAGTACGACACTAACCAAGTTTGTTACATGTCGACTAGCGGCAAATTCTCGTCGTTAGAAGGGTCCTACTGCGCTGAAACGGGGTTTGGTTGAGGACATACCGTCACCGGACTCACCGGGCTGTGTTTGTGACTGAAGTCGACGCCACCAACGTCACTCCGACTGCACGGTGTCGTTGCTGTCTGTCCGACTACGCGTCGTCGCCGTCTCCGTCCGCATCTTCGTCCGGTTCGAAGTCGAGCGCGACCGAGTTGATACAGAACCGTTTGCCCGTCGGTTCCGGGCCGTCGTCGAAGACGTGTCCGAGGTGGCCATCACAGGTCGAACAGACGACTTCGGTGCGGTCCATGCCGTGGCTCCGGTCGCGTCGGAGTTCGATGTTCGAATCCTCGGCGGCGTAGAAACTCGGCCACCCACAGTGGGAGTCGTACTTCGTGTCCGACGTGAACAACTCGGTTCCGCATCCAGTACACCGATAGATGCCGTCGTCGCTGCGGTCGACGTGTTCGCCAGAGAATCGCGGTTCGGTTCCCTGCTCACGGAGGACGCGATACGCCTCGTCAGAGAGTCGTTCGCGCCACTCGGACTCTGAGAGACTGAAATTGTTGCTCATACGGGTTCAAAAGTACTCTGAGCGGAAAGGCACGTCGGCTATTCGAGTCAGAAACGGTAACGTCGGCTATTCGAGTCAGAAACGGTATCGGCTAGCCGCACACGGAAGAAATCGTCACCTATTCGCGCCGGAGGAACTCGGGCAGTCGAAGCTGAGAGAAGTCATCAGTCCCGGCGTCGAGCACGTCAATTCGGTCGACAGCCTTCGGGATGCCCTGTTTATCCGTGGGCTTTTGCATCGACACGTCGGCACGTCCTGTCGTCGATGGGGTAGCGTTCTCGTCGACGAGGGCCTCCCACACGTCCTGTTTCGAGTCATATTCGCCCTTGTTGCGAGCAACGCGCTGTTTTCCCTCCTCGAATGCGAGTTGGAGAACGCTACGACCGTACGCAGTCCCCGCCTGTCGGCGAATGCGTTCAAATTCCCCTCGGTTCGGGTAGCCGAGAGCGCTGGAGACACCGAGTGCGTACATCCGGCGGATGGCCTCTTCGTCCGAAATCGTCCGCCAATCCGTCCCATAGACCCGTTCGTACATAATTCTCCTCAGAGGTCGACCTTCGAGCGTGGGTTGACCACAAGCCCGTTGTCGGTGAAGTTGAGCGACCGGATGTCGCAATCGATGTTCGTCCCGCGCATCTTGATGACCTGGATACCACGAGTCATCCCCGTCGCTTCGAGATAGTTGTGGAAGAACACGACGCCGTGGGCCAGGAAGTGTTCGTCGGAGTACGACGACGGGTCGGTCATCTCCGAAATGAGGAGTGTCGTCGCGTCACCCTGCTTGAGCGCCGTGAGGAACCGCGTCATCTCCTCGGACCCGTTGGCGAAGAACAGACGGAGAAGCATCGTCGAGTCGATGACGAGACGGTCGACCTGTCGGGAGTTGACGAAGGCGACAATCTTGTCGGTGAGACTCTGGACACTCGACGCACTGCCGCCTTGGGAGAACTGGTTGAGGATGTGTTTGCCCTTCGGACTCACGAGGTTGATAAACCGGAACCCCTCCGAACTCGCGAGCGCCTCGAACCCGAAGTCGAAACTTGACATATCGTTGATTAGTTCGTCTTCGGTCTCGTGCATGGTGATGTACATACACTTCTCACCGTTTCGAAGTCCTTCGGCGATAAACTGTGCCGTAAACGTCGTCTTTCCACTCCCTGGCGGTCCGCTCAACACATACAGGCGTCGCGGAAGGAAGCCACCCTGGATGAGTTCGTCGAACCCGCTTACCCCACTCGGAATCCGCATGTTCGGACACTCCGTGCGTCCTATTATAATCGTTCCGGGACTGGTCTCAAAATTGAGACTTCGTAGGCGCCGATTCCCCCGGGTAACAAGTCATTCCGGAAACAGTTCGACTTCGGCTTCGATGCTATCGATGGCGGCGACATCGGTCTCGTCGAGTTCCAGTTCGACCGCCTCCAAGTTCGTTCGGAGATGGCGCTCGCTCGACGCCTTCGGAATGGAGCACAGACCCTTCGCGGCCAGCCACGCGAGACTCACGGTTTCGGGGGTCGTGTCGTGTTTCTCCGCGACATCGACGACCTCGTCTACCTCGCGGACGCGCCCGCCAGCGAGCGGCGAGTAGGCGACCACATCGTAATCGTGTTCTTCGGCGTGGTCGAGGAGTTCAGGGCGCTGGAACAGCGGATGATACTCCGTCTGGTGGGCGACAAGCGGCGCGTCGAGTAGGTCGACCGCCTCGTCCAGTTCGGAGACGGTGAAGTTGCTGACACCGACAGCGCGGGCGAGACTGTCGTCGACGAGTTCGTCGAACGCGGAAAGCGTCGATTCGGGGTCGTACGTCTCGATTGGTCGGTGGACGTACAGCAAGTCCACGTAGTCCGTCCCCAGTCGGTCGAGACTCTCGCGGGTCGTCCGAAGCACGTCGTCGTACGCGAGGCTGTCGGCCCAGACTTTGGTCGCGAGAAATACGTGCTCCCGCGGGACCTCGGCGGCCGCGATGGCGTCGCCGACGACGGCTTCGTTCTCGTAAATCTGGGCGGTGTCGATGTGACGGTAGCCCATCTCCAGCGCCGTCGTCACGGCGGCGGCTTCCTCGGGCGTGTCGAGACCCATCGTTCCGAGTCCGATTCGGGGGATAGAGCGGCTCATTGTGTCGTCTCTTCGTCGGTAAGGCTGGGGCCACCCGCAACTGGGACGCCGTCGATATCGAGTAGGTCGTCGAGACCGCCAATCTCGTGTGTCGGGTCGGGCGATGGTGTGTGGTCAGCACGGTGGCCGCGGCGGATGAACGCCGAGTCGACACCTGCGGCCCGGGCCGCGACGATGTCGCTGTCGCTGTCACCGACGAAAAGCGGCGAGTTGACGCCGAGGTCCGACATCGCGCGTTCGATGTAGTACGGTTCGGGCTTCTTCCGGTGCAGACTCGTCATCGACGGTTCGCGGCCGTAAGCAGTCCCGAACAGGTCGGTCGCATCGAGGTGGTCGAGCACGTAGTCGATGGTCGCCTGTTGGTTGCTGGAGACGATTCCCATCGGGGCGTCGATACGCCGGATGGCGTCGAAGTCGTCGTATGGCACTTTTCGCCCGTCGTTGACGGCCTCTTTCTGGGCGGCCGAGGCGATTTCGTCGCGGACGCGAAACAGCGTTTCGGGGTCGAGGTCGTACGCGCCAGCGACGGCGTGTACGTCGGCGGGCGTGACGTGGATGACCATCCGCTCGACGTGGTCTGGGTCGGGGTCCGTGACGCCGAGTTCGTCGAATGCATCCCACGTCGCATCGTGGAGGAGCGAAAGGTCGACGAGCGTGGTCAACACGCCGTCGTGGTCAAAGATGACCGAGTCGTACATACACGCTGTCCGTCGTCGGGAACTGAATCGTTTTCGTCTCCGGACATCGGCTTTCCACAGTGATTCCCCATCCCGCCGCGTTAGGAGCCTTTTAGCGCCTCGAAGTCCACAGGTTCAGACAATGCTGGCTGGACTCACACGCGAGGGGTCAACATGACTCGTGACGTGTGCATCGTCGGAGCGGGTGCCGCGGGGGCTGGCGCGGCGTACGCACTGCGCGATACGAATTCGAACGTGACAATTCTCGAAAAGAGCCGCGGAGTGTGCGGGCGCGCCGCGACCCGCCGAAAAAACGGCTGTCGGTACGACCACGGCGCGAACTACATCAAAAATCACGACCAGCGGACGACGCAACTCATCCGCGACCTTGGTGAAGACGGACTCGTCGACGTCGAAAAGCCCGTCTGGACGTTCGACGTCGACGGCGTCATCTCCACAGGCGATGCGCGCGACCAGTACAAGTGGTCGTGGACCGAGGGAATCACCCAACTGGCGAAGCGACTGCTCGCACAAACCGATGCGGCTGTCGAACGCGAGACACAAGTCGCCGCCATCGACCACAACCCGGACACCGGATACTGGTCTGTCGTCGACGCAACGGGAACACGGCGCGGGCCGTTCGACGTCGTCCTGTTGACGCCACCGGCCCCGCAGACGGCCGCAATCCTCACCGAAACAGGGTGGGGCAACCAGTGCATGGTCGGCCTCCGCGAGGCCATCGGAAGCGTCGAATACCGGACGATTCGAACGATTGTGCTCCACTACCCGTTCGAGCGCGAAGAACCGTGGTACGCGCTCGTCAACACCGACAAGGAACACGATATCGGCTGGGTCGCACGCGAGGAGTGCAAGGACGGCCACGTGCCCGATGGCGAGAGTCTCCTCGTCGTGCAACTGAGTCCCGAATGGTCGACAGAACACTACGATGACCCACTCTCAGAGGTAGCCCCCGATGTGGCAGACATGGTCGCGGCCCTCCTCGACGACGACCGACTCCGCGACCCTGACTGGGTCGATGACCAGGGCTGGCGGTATGCACTCCCTAACGGCGTTGCCAACCGCGAAATCATTCGCCGTGGGGAGTCAAATGGCCTGTACTTCGCGGGCGACTGGACGGTCGGCGAGGGACGGGTTCACGCCGCCCTCTGGAGCGGTATCGAAGCGGGCGAGCGAATCGCTAACGGCTGATGAGAACGAGTATGACAGTAGCCCTCGGCGAAACCACAATCGTCGTGGCGGTACTGATGCTCACGGGACTGGGTCTCTGTTATCTCGGCTATCGCATCCGGTATCTGAAGGACTATCATCTGATTGCCGGGTACCGGTCGGAGGAGGTCGCCGACGCGGACAGTCTCGCGCGACTGGTCGGCGGCGGGACGATTGTCATCGGTCTCGTCACACTCCTTTACGGGGCCGGAGCCATCGTGCTTCGAGCAGGCGACACCTACTGGCTCAGCTACACTGTCCTCGTACTCGTCTCTGCGGGCTACCTCTCGGTGCAGAGTCGGCAGTACGCGGCCGAGACGTGAGCAAAAGTTGGGCGTCATCTGCTTCAGGTTTCTTCGTGAAGTGAGCGGCCGCGCGGCCAGCGTCGTTCACTCGACCCTCCGCGTCGAACGTCGCGGCGAGGGTTTCGAGCCCGGCCGTGGATGCCATATGCAAACAATCGACAGAAGAATTCCTAAACGTTCGCTGAATTGAATTTATGTACGCATAGGGGACAGTTCGCGGATAGCAGAAACAATTCACGGATACGCGAGAGCATTCAAAACGGTGCTGTCCTCGAAGGCCAGACCCAACAGGATGTTGTCGTGTCGGATGGTACTAGCTAGCACACTTCTGGCATGTCTTTTTCGTTACCGAACTCTAACGAGTGAGTGTGTCCACGCTGACCGTTCGCATCGACCCTCACGTCCACTCGGAAGGTTCATACGACGCACACGACCCGGTCGAGCTTATCTTAGAGCAGGCCGCGGAGATTGGACTGGACGCCGTCGTCGTCACCGACCACGACGTTATCGACGAGTCCATCCGAGCGGCGCAACTCGCACCGATGTACGGTCTCGTCGGTATCCCCGGTGTGGAAGTTTCGACGGCTGACGGCCATCTTCTGGCCCTCGGCGTGGAGGAGCTACCCCCGCGCCGTCGACCGCTCGACGAGACCGCTCGTTGGGTTCGCGAGCGCGGTGGCGTCGCAATCGTTCCCCACCCGTTCCAGCGGAGTCGGCACGGCGTCCGACGCAAGCGACTCGGTCGGTACGACGACGCCGCTCGCGGCGACGCCTTCGACGCCATCGAGACGTACAACTCGTGGCTGTTCACCGGGTACAAGAACCGCCGCGCCCGCCGGTTCGCCAGAAAGCGTCAGTATCCCAGTGTTGCCGGAAGTGACGCCCACAACGTCGGATACGTCGGACGTGCCTACACGGAGATGGAGATTCCCGACGTGTCTCGGGCTTCGCTCACGGCCGACCACATTCTCGACGCCATCCGCGACGGTTCGACGCAGGTTCAGGGCCGCCGGACGCCGATTCCGACGAGTACGAAACACTACGCGGGTGCGGCGGGGCGCAAATCCGCGTACTACGCCAAACGGGGCGCGTTGGGAAGCGCCATTCTCGCCAAGAAAGGCGCATTTAAATCCGGGTACTACGCGAAAATCGGCGCGCTGAAAAGCGGGTCGCTCGCGAAGACCGGTGCCGTACAGGCCGCACGAATGCTCTACCGCGTTTCGCCGTTCTCGCAGTAATTCATCGTCCGATTGCTCCGTGGCACGACTACAACAACAGTGACCGGCAGGTCTGGCGGGAAGAAAGCGTCATGTTGGCCGGTATCTCACTCGTCCGGCCCGGTAGCTCACTCGTCCGAACTGACTAACGTTTCGTACTGCGCGCCGGTCTGTTTCAACTTCTCCGTCGAGTAGAGGCGTTCGTGGTCGAACGGCAGATACTCATCGGCGAGTTCGTCGATTTTCTCGTCCACTGCGTCGGGGTCGCGGCCGTGAATCATGGTGAATAGGCTGTACGGCCAGTCTTGGTCGGGTCGGCGCGGGCGGTGATAACAGAGCGTTACGTACGGGAGGCTTCCGACGAGTTCGCCGCGGTCGTCGAGTTCGTCGTCCGGCACGTCCCAGACGACCATGCAGTTGTTCCGAAAGCCGGTGACGATGTGGTTGACGACACAGCCGATACGCTTGATACAGCCGTCGGCGAGGAGGCGCTCGATGGCCGAAACGACCGCGTCGGTGTCGGCGTCGATGGCCTCGGCCACGTCGCGGTACGGTGTCTTCGATAGCGGGAAGCCGCCTTGAATCTCCACGAGCAGTCGGGCGTCGAGGTCCGAGAGGTTCCCCGTGGCGTTCTCGGAGATACGAGTCGCGCTCACCTCGGTCTCGTCGAGACTCTCGCGGGCGAAGCGGTCGTCGTTCATGATGGGGAACTCGAGGTCGATGTAGTAGTCGGTGAGCATCGGGAGGTTCAGCACCTCACACCCGGTTCGTTCCTCGATTTCGGTGAGGATGTGGTCGCGCGTCTCGCGGGACCCGGCGGTGACGACGAACCACATGTTCCACTCGTGGGCGCGGCGGTAGTTGTGGTTCACCTGCTGGTAGCCGTTGATTAGCTCGGCAATCTCGTCGAAGCGGTCGTCGGGTGCCGAGACGGCCGCGAGGGTCGAACTACCGATGACTGGCGGGTTGAGAACGGGACCGAAGCGACGGAAGATACCTTGCTCCCGGAGTCGCCGAACGCGGGCGAGGGCGTCGTCCTCGTCGATTCCTAACTCGTCGGCGACGACGCGGAAGGGGCGTTCTTCGACCGGGAATCCGCTTTGGTACCCGTCGATGAGTGCCGCGTCGACCTCGTCGAGACCGTCCCGCCAGCCATCCGACAACGCGCTCATTGGCCGGGGTTAGGAGTCAAGCGGCCTATCCCTTTCGGACCGCGAGACACCTCCCGAAAGCCGGGACCGAACAGGACGTTTTTTGCACACACAACCGAAGGTATGGGCATGGCAGCAGTCGACAGCGAGTTCGGTGAGTGGCCGCTGAAGCGTCTGATGACCGAGGTTGTCGGGACGGGCACGAAGTCCGCCGAGGACATGACCCGCGAGCAGGCGATGGAAGCGATGCGTCGCATCCTCGCCGACGAACCCGACCACACCACGCTCGGGGCGTTCTGGCTCGCCAACCGCTGGAAGCACAACAACGCCGAGGAACTCGCCGGGTTCACCGACGTGATGGCCGAACACGTCGAGTACGCCGAACCCGAAGTCGACCCCGTCGACTGTGGCGCGAACTACGACGGCAAGGGCAAGACGGCTATTCTCGGCGTCGCCGCTGGCATCACCGCCGCGGCCGCCGGCACACCTGTCGTCGTCCACTCCGGCGACCGCGTTCCGACACAGAAACAGGACGCCTACAAGCACGTCCTCGACGAACTCGGCGTTCGAACGGAACTCGACCCCGACGAGTCCGCCGACATGGTCGACGAGACCGGCTTCGGCTTCTACTACCAGCCGAAATTCAACCCCGCAATCCACGCGCTCTGGGAGCGCCGCGACAACATGGGCGTTCGGACCTTCGTCAACACCATCGAGACCATCGCCAACCCGGCGAACGCCTCGACGCACCTCGGGTCGTTCTACCACCTCGCGTTCGCCAAGAAGATGGTGAACACCTTCGAAGCGAGCGAACACCACGACCTCCACCGCGTCGTCATGTTCCAGGGGATGGAAGGCTACGACGACATCCGCCCCGGCTACACGAAGGTCGCAGAATGGACCGACGGCGAGTTCGACGACTTCGAAATCGAGACCGCCGACTACGGCATGGACTTCGAGTACGACGACCTCGGCGTCGACGAAGACGACGTTGCTGGTGACTCCGCGGAAATTACGGAAGCCGTGCTCTCCGGCGACCGCGAGGACCGCTTTGCCGACGCCGTCGCCCTCAACGCCGCACTCCGCATCTACGCCCGCGAAGACGCCGATTCCATCGACGAAGGGCTTGAGATGGCGCGCGAGGCCATCGACTCCGGCGCGGCCGCGGACGTGCTCGAAGACCTGCGCGCGTTCTAAGGTTCGACCACGTCGAACAGCGCGCCGAGCGATTTTTCAGGCGTCATTCCGGATGCGACGGTCGCATCGCGGTCGAACAAGCGGGTTCAGTCGGTGGATGCGCGTTCAGTCGCTCGGGTTCAGTCGGTGGATGCGCGTTCAGTCGCTCGTCGCCCCCGCACCCTCACCGACGTTCGTGACTTCGACGCCGCCCGAGAGTTCCGTGTTGGGGTACGGCATATCGATTCCTTCCGCGTCGAAGCGCTCCTTGACCGCCTCGACGAACTGCGCGCGCACCGCGCCGTAACTACGTTCGTCCGGGTCGATCCAGAGTCGACCCGAGAGGACGACCGCCGAGTCGCCCAGCTCCGTGACAGGGGCTGTCGGTTCGGGGTCGTCGAGGACGCCCTCGATGCGCGACCCTTCCTCGACGATGGCATCGCGTGCCTGCTCGATGTCGTCGTCGTACCCGATGCCGAATCCCACCGACACCCGACGCTGGTCGTTCGCCACGTTGTTGACCACTGCCGCGTTAGCGAGGTCGCTGTTCGGGACGGTGACCAGTTCGTTGTCGAACGTGTCCAGCCTCGTCACACGCAGTTGAATATCGCGGACTACACCGCTGTTTCCGTTCCACTCGATCCAGTCACCGACGGTGAACGGTTCGTCTTGGATGATGAACACGCCAGCGACGAAGTTGGCAATGAGGTCCTGTGCAGCGAACCCGACTGCGAGGGCGAGAGCACCACCCAACGTCGCAAACGCCGCGAGGACGACACCGAAGCCAGCGACTGTCGCGGCCAGCGCGACTGCGACGACGGCGGTGACGACGGTGGTGGTGCTCATTGCAAGCCCGATAATCGTCTCGTCGAAGTCGCGACGTCTGAGGCCTTCTTCCACCACCCGGGTCACGAAGGACTTTCCGAACAGATAGATGACGGCGAACACGACGACGAACAACACGACCGTCGTGACTGCACTGACGAGTTGCGGGACGTACTGCTGTGGGTCGAGCGCGAACCCCTGTTGAAGTAAGACCATATTCCTTCGACAATCATCCATGATTAAACATAATAGTGTGGTAGAATCGAGACGAACGAGGCGCGTCAACAGGTACAGGGCGAACTACAACGGTCGACTGCCGGTTCAATCGGTGCCACCTAGGCCCCGACAGTCCATCAGCTCGAAGGTTCCGACGGGCGCGTAGTCCTATATGTCAAGCTCGTCGTCGTCGTCCGCGAACGGGTCGTCTTCATCCAGGTCAGCGTCCAGTCCGTCGGCCAAGGGAAGCGCGACACCGACGAGCGTCGTTCCGGCCGTGACGGTGGCCTCGCGAGTAATGGAGTAAACGATGCCCGCCCGCTCGGCTTCGACCTCTTGGAGAACCGTGTACTCTGTCGGGTCGTACACCCAGCCGAGGTGGTCGCCGGGGCGGACCTCGTGGCCGAGTTCGACGTCCTCGCGGGCGACGAAGAGACCGGAGGTGGCTGCGCTGACGCGACCGAGGTGGTTCCGATAGGTTTGGCCGTTCCACGGTTCGACTGCGCCTGTGAGAATACCCAGACTGCGGCAGACGTTGAGCAGGCCTTCGACGCCGGCGACGATGGCCGATTCGACGAGTTGCTTGTTATGCGCGAGTTCCGGCGTAATCGAAGGGATATTGGCCGTTGTCGCTGCCACGCGGAGCTTCCCATCGAAGTTTCGCTTCGTCCATTCTTCTTCGGCATCTTCGCCGGCGGCTTCCGCGAGGAGGAGGTCGGCGCCGAACGCCTCTGCGAGTTCCCGCGACTCGTCGTCGTTCTGGCGGTAGACCGTGTGAGTGAGCATGTCGGGGCTTCCGGTGTGGAGGTCGACGATGGCGTCGGCCTCGCCCGCAAATTCCCAGAGCGTAGCGGCCATACGCTCGTGGAGAGTGCCTTCGGCATCCCCCGGCCAGACGCGGTTCATGTTCGAGTTGAGCGAATCGAGCGCCTCCGGGGTCGCATACGAGACGCGGTCGAACGTGAGCGGGTCGGCGACGGGAACCGCGACGACGCGGCCCGAAAGGTCAGCACGTTCGAGTTGACTGTGGAGCCGTCGGAGTACCTCGGTTCCGTTTATCTCGCGACCGTGTTGCGCAGCTTGCACGTAGAGCGTCGGCCCGTCGGTACCGTCATCGGGTTCGTAGGTATGAACCGTCGTTTGTACCGGGACGCCGGAAGGAAGGCGAGCGAGCGTCACGGTCTCCGCAGTGTGCATATTCGACGCATCGCGGGGGGATGTCTTGTAGTTAGGGGACGATACAACTCCGAGACGAGCGAATCCGACCGCAGCGAAATCTAGACTGTCGTCGCCGCCGACGAGATTTAGTCGTCTGCGGGTGACGTCCGAACGACCGCCTCTTCAGCGCGCGAGAAGTAACTCGCCAAGAGCGGCCCGGTGATGTTGTGCCAGACGCTGAAGAGCGCAGGTGGAAGTGCCGCCGCCGGGGAGAAAAACGAGAGCGCGAGCGCGGCCGCGAGACCGCTGTTTTGGAGTCCGACTTCGAAGGTCGTCGTTCGAACGCGGTCGTCCGACATGTCCGCGAGTCGTCCCGTGCCGTACCCTGTGCTGAGACCGATGGCGTTGTGGATGACGACGGCGGCGATGGCCGCCACGCCCGCACCGAGAATCGTGTCCACGTTGAGGCCGACGACGGCCGCGACGATAGCGACGATAGTCACGACCGACACGAGAGGGAACACGTCGAGTCCGACTTCGGCCACCTCGGGTGCGTATCTGTCGAGCGCGAGTCGGAGCGCGAACCCGAACACGACGGGGATGAAGACGATTTGAAGGATGTTCACGAAGAGGTCCACGAACCCGACCTGTAGCTGTTCGCCGGCGAGGAGGACGACCCACGCGGGCATGACGAGCGGCGCGGCTAGCGTAGTGACGGTCGTGATTGCGACCGAGAGGGCCACGTCGCCTTTTCCGAGATAGGCCATGACGTTTGACGCGGTGCCGCCGGGTGCCGCACCGACGAGGATGACACCGACGGCGACCGCCGGCGGAAGCGACAGGGCGACGGTGAGCGCGTAGGCGGCCACCGGCATGATGACCCACTGCGCGACAGCGCCGATGGCAACGTCCCGGGGACGCTCTGCAAGCCGCCGAAAGTCGACCGGTCGGAGCGTAAGCCCCATGCCGAGCATGATGACGCCGAGTAGCGGCGAGATGTACGGCGCAATCCACGTGAATGTGCCGGGGCGCACCAGCGCAGTGGCCGACGCGAGAAGTACAAGCCCGACGAAATAGGTGTTTGCGAGGTCCGACAGACGCCGAAGGGCTGACCGAGCAGTCACGCTCAGAAACCTCCATTCGTTTGATACATCATTTCACGAGAATCGGTAGCGAACGACAAATATGTTTATCGGTATGACATCACGGTTCGAGGCGGCACGGTTTTCACCCGTCCGCCCGACGGTGGTACCATGAGCGACAACCCAACGGCCACGCTCCACACCAACAAGGGCGACATCACGGTCGAACTCTTCGAAGACAAGGTCCCGAACACGGTCGAGAACTTCATCGGCCTCGCGACGGGCGAAAAGACGTGGGTCCACCCGGAGACCGACGAGACGATGGAGGGCGAACCGCTCTACGAGGACATTCTCTTCCATCGAATCATCAGCGACTTCATGATTCAGGGCGGCGACCCGACCGGAACCGGCCGCGGCGGCCCGGGTTACACCTTCGACGACGAGTTCCACTCGGACCTCAGCCACGACGGTCCCGGCGTCCTCTCGATGGCGAACCGCGGTCCCAACACGAACGGGTCGCAGTTCTTCATCACACTCGACGCACAGCCCCACCTCGACGGCAAGCACGCCGTCTTCGGGAAAGTTACCGACGGAATGGATGTCGTCGAAGACATCGGTTCGGTCCCGACCGACAGTAACGACAAGCCGGTGTCGGACGTCGTCCTCGAATCCGTCGACGTCGAGCAGTAAGCGAACACACTTGGTCACCGTCTGCTATAGTAGCGGTCGACCCACAGCGGTCGCCTGACCGTCGTCTCGCCGACGGCATCGTATTCGAACCAGACGGTGATGCCGAGTCCGTCGCATGTCTCGTAGGAGACCCGCATCGAACGGACGAACCCATTTCTTCGCCGACCGCAGTAGCCTCGTAGTCACGCGAGCGCGGGAAATCTCAAGGGAGGAATATCAGCCGCGCCCGACGACCGACAGCGCAAAGTCCGCTGAGTTGTAATCACCGCCGATGAGCGAGGAGTCCGACCGACCGAAGCCGAGCGACTTCGGCACCGACGAGAACGCCCCACCGGTCGAAGAAAAGCCCTACAAGATAATCTTCGAGGCGAACAAGTGCTTCGGGGCTGGCCGATGCGCAGAGGTCGCCGACAATTGGGTGATGGACCTCGAAACCAGTCTCGCCCGCGCGAAATCGTACTTTATCGGCGAAGACGAACTCGACGAGAACATCCGCGCGGCGGAGGTCTGCCCGGCGAAGAAGGACCGTGGCGTCATCCACATTATCGACCGTCGGACCGACGAGGAGATTTCGCCTGACCCTCACGGCGACGGGACCCTCTCGGTCGACTGGTAAAGCGAAAGCACTTTTCACCCCCTCGGTGAACGATAGACTGAGCGGGGGTGGCTGAGCTAGGCCAAAAGCGGCGGACTTAAGATCCGCTCCCGTAGGGGTTCGCGAGTTCAAATCTCGTCCCCCGCATTTTCATCTCCGAGCGACAGCGAGGCGTGAAAATCGAACGACGAATTTGAACTAAGGAGCGACGCGAGCGGAGCGAGTGGAGTTCAAACCTCGTCCCCCGCACTTGTGCCGAGGAACGAAGTGACGAGTGTCAAGTGCAGACAGAGAGATTGGAACGAGACGAGTCGCAGCGCCCGAGTGAAACGAGGGCGACCGTCTCGGCGTTGTTCAAACCTCGTCCCCCGCACTCGTTGCTTCGAACGTCAGTGAGAATAGTGATGCGTCCGGACTCACACCGAAGTTGGTGTTCACCGTGAACCCGCGCACGCAACCGTGAAAAAAACGGACCCGACCCAGCACCCACCACGTGCTTACGTCGGGATATCGATGCCGAGTTGGTCGAATAGTATCCCCATGCTCGCCGCGTCTTTGACTTCGGCGATGGTGCCGTCGTCGAATTCGTCGAGGTTGTTCTCGTCCACACCCACTCGAATTTCGTCTGGACCGTGTCCTGGTTCCCTCCGAGAGCCTTCCTGTCGGCATGTGTTCCGACTGGCGTCATCCCCCCACCACCCGGCGCAGTAGCTTGACGCCGTTGCCTACTACAACGAGGACGCTCATAGTTTCTTGTTACCATATAGCATTCAAAATCCGGCATGGCTGTGTGTGAGTACTGTTGGTTCACGCCTGCAACCGAGGTTGAGGCGAGTAGTCCCGCGCCCACAAATATTTTGACAGTTCCGATAATTACATCTAATTAGAACGTGCCTCCCAAGTCCCTCCCAAGTCGATTCGACGCCGCTCTCGCCGGAATGGCACTTTGCCTCGCTATCGGTGTCGGCATCGGTGTCACGTCGGGGTTGTCGATGCCTGTCGCCACGGGCGGCGGCGCCACCGGCGCTGCCGTGGTCGCACTCGGCGTGACCGTCAGCGAATTTATGTGAGTCTCCAGTTCGATAGCGACTGGTTTTACCGGCAGGCGTGTCGATAGTTATCACGCCTGATACTCGGCGGGTCAACGCTTTACGTTTCATCTCCATGCCAACGAGTATCATGAGACTCGCCACGCTGGTTCCGACGGTACTCAGGCGGAGTTACCTTCGGAAGTTTCTGCTCGTTCTCTTGGTCGTGGCCGGGGTGATGGGGGGATTCGGCCTCTACGTCTCGGACATGGTCGGACAAGAGGTCAGAGCGGACGCGCACGCCGAACTCGAGATGGTCGCCACGCTCGAAGCCGAAGAATTGTCGAGTTGGATGGACGGGTACACCCAGACCGCCCGGATGCTCTCGGAGTACGAGGACATCCGAACAGGCGACCCCGAGACGATAGACGAGGCACTCGAAACGGAGAAGGATAATCTCCCGTCGGAGGTGCTCGCCATCCACTACGTCAAGCCGTCGAACCGTAAAATCGTCCGAAGTACCGACGGGGTGATAGAGACGAAAAGCGTCTCCGACCTCGACGTATCGTGGACGACCGGTGCGCTGACCATGTACGACCCCGACGGTGTCGCCATCTCGGAAGTGTACCGCTACGGCGGTGGCGAACGACTCGCATTCCTCAGCCCCGTCGAAGGCCGCGACGGTGCCGTGATGGTCGTCGTGGACGCGACCGAACACGCAAAGACCCTGAGCGAACCCGTCGAAGGGTCTCGAACGCGGGTGGTCACCGCCGAACAGGTCATCGCCTTCGACAAGTACGGAAACAACGTGCTCACGAAGTACCGCGACGGAACCGAGACGCCCGCGCTCGACGCCGCACTCGATGGCAACGCGGGCGTGCTCGAACGAGCAGGAGAGAAAGGAACGCAAAACGAGGATTCTGTCGTCGCCTACGCGCCCGTCTCGGGGACGAGTTGGGCTGTTATTATCGAGGCACCGCCCCAGAACGCCTACGCGGTCGCGCAGTTCGTCGAACGGGACATTGCGATTCTCATCGGTGTCGCACTCGGCGGCCTCGCATTAGTCGGTCTCACCATCGGCCGCGGAACCGTCGTCTCGCTCCGTCGACTCCGGAAGCGCGCCGATACACTCGCTGGCGGCGACCTCGACGTTGACCTCACGACCCAGCGTGTCGACGAATTCGGGGTGCTGACCGAGGCGTTCGCGGAGATGCGAGACGGGTTGCGCGACCGCATTGAAGCCGCTGAAGCCGCCAGCCGTGACCTCGCGAACGCGGCGACGGACTACCAGAAGACGATGGACCGCGCCGCAACGGGCGACCTGACTGTCCGCACGACCGTCGAGCCCGACGACGAGGCGATGGCCGCCGTTGGCGAGGGAATCGACGCGATGCTCGCCGACCTCGAAGCGACCGTCGGGCAGGTTGCGACGTTCGCGGCCACGGTTGACGCCGCGGGCGAGCGCGTCACTGCCGGAACCGAAGAAGTGAGTTCGGCGTCCGAGCGTGTCGAGCAGGCGACCGCCGAAATTTCGGAAGGTGCGGCCGAACAAGCGTCGCTTCTCGACGAGGTATCCTCGGAGATGCAAGACCTCTCTGCGACAGTCCAAGAGGTCGCCGCCTCCGCCGACGAACTCGCTCAACTCACGAGTGATGCAACCAAGTACGGTGAAGCCGGCCGTGATGCGAGCGCCGCCGTCCACGAGGAGATGGCGAATATCGACGACCGAGGCGCGTCCGCGGCCGAAGGCGTCGAAACGCTCCGCGAGGAGGTCACAGAGATTGGCGAAGTGGTCGACCTCATCGAGGACATCGCCGACCAGACCAACCTGCTGGCGCTCAACGCCTCTATCGAAGCAGCTCGCGCGGGCGAGGCTGGCGAGGGGTTCGCGGTCGTCGCCGAAAGCGTGAAAGAACTCGCGGGGGAGACCGCCGAGGCGACGACCGAAATCGCCGACTCCATCGCGGCGGTCGAGACGGCCGCAGACGAGACGGTCGAAGAAGTCAGAGCCGCGCGCGAGCAAGTCTCACAAGGCTCCGAAACGGTCGAAGAAGGCGTCGAAGCAATCGACGAAGCGGTCGACCGACTCGACGAGGTTGACCACGGCGTGGCCGCGATAGACGAAGCGACTGCCACCCAAGCGTCGGCGGCGCAGTCGGTTGCAGTTCTCGCCGACGAAGCGGCCGAAATCGCCTCCGAGACGCAGACCGAGGCCGCGGATGTCGCCAATGCGGCGCACGACCAGAACGACGCCATGGTCGGCGTCGCCGGACAGATGCAGGAACTCTCGTCGACCACCGACGAACTGCGGTCGCTTGCCGACCGGTTCGAGGTGCGAGATGAGGCGACGGTCGGTGACGGCGCAGGCGAACGACCCGGCAGCAGTGACACTGACCAAGTAACCGGGGGTGACAACACGGGCGAAGTCGACGATATCGACGAGGTCGACGACGCGGAAGCGGGCGACGAACCGAATGAATTCGGTGAACCTAGTGAGTCCAGTGACCCTAGTGAGTCCGACGAGTCCAACGAACTCGACGAGCCTGACGACTCCGCTGAACCAGACAAACCAACTGGTCCCGACGAACCTGCTGAATCCGCTGAACCCGTCGACCCCGACGAACCCAACAAAAAATCGGTAGACGCGGAGGCCAGAGAGTCGATGTCGTCACCGACGATGGCAGACCTCGCAGCAGACGGCCCGGGCGCGGACGGCGAGTAAGCGTCGGCGACGGACGGTTTTTACGAGTACTTCGCGCCGACGCCGAGTCGAGAGTGCGGCCGCTCGCGCGCTGCGTTCGAGTCAGTACTCGGAAGCCGACGGCTCGTTGGTGTTGGTTCTTCAGAAAGGGATAGGCAGCCGCACGGGAGCGGCCCGCGCGGCAATTGCCGCCCTAGATTGGTCCCCGCTGACGCTTCGGCCCTCCAAAGCGAAGCGTCACCTGAAAGGAGTGCGGCAAGATACTTAAACGTGCCGCCATCGGGTTGATTCCGGCGTTGTCGGCCGATTCAGGGGGTGAATGCGACGCAATGGGCTTTTCTCTCGTCGGAACGTTCACCCTCCCATGAGCGAACACGAGATTCCCGGTCGGGTTCGTCGTGCGTTCGGCGACCATGGGTCGTTCGAACAGGCCGACGACGGGATGTTCGAGTCGGTGACGACGCCCTTCGACGGCACCGTCAGCGTCGCAACACGAGAGAACGGACACGTCGAATTCGATGTCGAGATTCGCGTGCCGATGCTCTCGGCTGTCGTGGCCGACGAAGTCGCCGAAATCGTCGAAGACGGCTGGTACGAGACGTTCGAACTCCGTCTGGAAGACGTTGACGGCGTCGTCGCTGGCGACCACGAACTCGACCCGGCCGTCCGGCGCGTCGCAGATGAGGCGGTCATCGAGGCGACGTTCTCCGACATTAACGAGCGACGCGGCGTTGACGACGCCGGCGCAGTCATCGACTACGTCGAAGGAACGTACGTCGAGGGAATCATCCCCGGCTACGAGTACACGGAACCGGTGACGAGTATCCTGCGCAGCGCACGCGACGCGGCCGGAACTGGATTCTGAGGCGTTGGGGTTTTCTGAGGTGCTGGAGGGCACTCTCAAGCATTAGTTACCGACCACTGCTGGCATTAGTTACCGACCACTTCTGAGCAGTCTTTCGAGAGCCACCGGAACGGTGGCGACACGGAAAGCGGTTCGAAGTGGGCCGATGAAAACGTGTGTCGACAGCCGAGTCGGGGGCGATAGCCGCCTGCGACCGCTCAGTCCATCGTGATGTACGTCTGAGTATCTTCGATGCCCTCGACGGACTGAATCCCACCGGCGATATCTTTCACGTCTGTCGGCGACTCTACATCGACCTTGACAATGAAGTCGACGTCGCCAGCGACGATGTGAGCACTCTCGATACCGTTGTCGACCGCGAGCAAGTCCTCTTTCAGTTGATCGATACCGTTCGTCAGGGCTGCAGCTTTGACCATGATGTAAGCGGTAACCATTATTATGCACCTCCTGCCGCGGCAGCAACTTCATCGCCGACGAGCAGTTGTCGCACCTCGTTGAGCACGTCGAAGTCGGCGAGAACGGCGACACGGTCTCCCGTTTCGAGGGAGTCGTCGGAAAGCGGAATCCCCATCGACTGACCCTTCTTGCCGAACGCAAGAAGCCGGGAATTCGCCGGGAGTGCCACCTCCTCGATACTGTATCCGTTCATTGGCGAACTCTCGGTCACCGTCACGAGAATGACCTGCAAGTGCTGTGCGATGTCCGCGATAGCGCGGATAGACCCGCCGAGCAAGGCATTCTTCGCACCGATTGCACCGAGGCGCTCGGGGTAGACGATTTCGTCCACCTCTCTGGCGTACTTCTGGTAGATTTCCTCGCGGTAATCCTCGTCGACGCGGAGGACCGTCCGACAATCGAAGTGCTTGGCGATCATACACGCCGCGAAGTTCACGTTGAGGTCAGCCGTGAGTGCGCCGAGTGCATCCGAATCCTCGATTCCCGCCTCGATGAGCACGTCTTCGCGGGCACCGTCGCCTTCGATAACCTCGAAGCCCACCTCTCGAGCCCGCTTGACGCGGTCTCGGTCTAGTTCGACCAAGACGATATCGTGGCCCTCCTCGCGAAGGACACGGGCAGTGCGCAAACCGACCCGTCCAGAACCAATGATAACGAACCGCATGGTAATACGGTATGTCGGCGGGAAAAAATAACCTTTCCCCCGTTTGGGTCAAGTTGGCGGCTTCGGCCGAAGCAAGGCTTTTGCCGCACGTGGTAGAATATATCCCGCCTGGTTTACGCGCTCATCCTGGTGAAGACCGGCGCTGGGGTAACCGAACCGGTGCTTGGGTCCATGCCCGACTTCGACCCGGGGGCCGCGGGACACACTGTCTCCGGGGCGGAC
>NZ_JBZRPK010000031.1:0-641 GCF_058382125.1 Haloferax sp. s1 | reverse complement strand
GGGAAAGGGCACACGAAAAGGCCAGACCGTCCGAGCAGGAACGAGACGACGCGATGAGAGCATGAAAGGGCTAGGCCGGCGGGGGAGGCGAGGCCACTCTGATTGAAGGTCGAACCGATGCCGACGATGAGGGTGATAAACACCCCGACCGCGACGATGGAGACGGCAATCTTCCGACGCATCTCCGCTTCGAGAGCCATGCGACGACGTATCCGCGGCCATTCTAAAAGGTCTTCGATGGGCGGATGGCCGACGAGAGCCACTCACGCGGCCGATTTTCTACGCGAAACGAGGGTTTAGGTCGCTCGGGGACCTATATTTTTGTGACGGAAACTGACCCCTGACCAGCCGCTGGTACGGGTCGAAAACCGCACCACACCATGACGCACACTGCACACACACCCGCGTCGACTCGCCCGGTGCGCCGCAAGACCACACTCGAATCGGACGGGTTGACCGGTCGCGCACGCCGCGCCCGCACCGAGCCGATGGCCGTGCGACCGCTCCGCGACGGTCGCTACGTCGCCGAAACCGACTGTGGAACCTACGTCGTCGACGTGGAAGCCCGAACCCGCACCTGCCCCGACCACGCCACCCGACACACCCCCCGTCAACATCCCCGCCGCCTCGCCACCGAGATT
>NZ_JBZRPK010000611.1:0-9722 GCF_058382125.1 Haloferax sp. s1 | reverse complement strand
ACGGCCTTAAATGTAACCGTGGCATTGGAAGTAATGTGAAGAAGCGCACGGGGGCACTCCCCCCGAAGGCTTCGTCCGAACGCCCTTCCGACCCAACGGTCGTCTGGCGCCCACCGGGATGACACACCTTCCCGGGGCTGCCAACGATACGACGGCCTTAAGTGGTCCAAGGCATTTCGGAATAATGCGAACGACACACCGCGATTGCGGGGCGATTCAACGCGTCCCGCCTCACCGGATGCGACCGAACTCGGTTCGATGGGTTTATACCCATCAATCGCCTCGGTTCAAATCCGAAGGACATGAGGATTCCGCCCCTGCGGTACGCCGCAAGACGGTATCTGATGTTAGCCCTAGTAGTTCGGTGACATCCGAACGGATGTCATTCGAACTCGGACCTTTGAACGGTGATTTGACAGCAATACGCTGCCATTCACCCGCCAACACCCCGCGACCAGGTTTAAATGGTCGCGACCCATTCCGGTTGATCCTGCCGGAGGTCATTGCTATTGGGGTCCGATTTAGCCATGCTAGTTGCACGAGTTCACACTCGTGGCGAAAAGCTCAGTAACACGTGGCCAAACTACCCTACAGAGAACGATAACCTCGGGAAACTGAGGCTAATAGTTCATACGGGAGTCATGCTTGAATGCCGACTCCCCGAAACGCTCCGGCGCTGTAGGATGTGGCTGCGGCCGATTAGGTAGACGGTGGGGTAACGGCCCACCGTGCCAATAATCGGTACGGGTTGTGAGAGCAAGAACCCGGAGACGGAATCTGAGACAAGATTCCGGGCCCTACGGGGCGCAGCAGGCGCGAAACCTTTACACTGCACGCAAGTGCGATAAGGGGACCCCAAGTGCGAGGGCATATAGTCCTCGCTTTTCTCGACTGTAAGGCGGTCGAGGAATAAGAGCTGGGCAAGACCGGTGCCAGCCGCCGCGGTAATACCGGCAGCTCAAGTGATGACCGATATTATTGGGCCTAAAGCGTCCGTAGCCGGCCACGAAGGTTCATCGGGAAATCCGCCAGCTCAACTGGCGGGCGTCCGGTGAAAACCACGTGGCTTGGGACCGGAAGGCTCGAGGGGTACGTCTGGGGTAGGAGTGAAATCCTGTAATCCTGGACGGACCACCGATGGCGAAAGCACCTCGAGAAGACGGATCCGACGGTGAGGGACGAAAGCTAGGGTCTCGAACCGGATTAGATACCCGGGTAGTCCTAGCTGTAAACGATGCTCGCTAGGTGTGGCACAGGCTACGAGCCTGTGCTGTGCCGTAGGGAAGCCGTGAAGCGAGCCGCCTGGGAAGTACGTCCGCAAGGATGAAACTTAAAGGAATTGGCGGGGGAGCACTACAACCGGAGGAGCCTGCGGTTTAATTGGACTCAACGCCGGACATCTCACCAGCTCCGACTATAGTAATGACGGTCAGGTTGATGACCTTACCACGACGCTATAGAGAGGAGGTGCATGGCCGCCGTCAGCTCGTACCGTGAGGCGTCCTGTTAAGTCAGGCAACGAGCGAGACCCGCACTTCTAATTGCCAGCAACAGTTTCGACTGGTTGGGTACATTAGAAGGACTGCCGCTGCTAAAGCGGAGGAAGGAACGGGCAACGGTAGGTCAGTATGCCCCGAATGAGCTGGGCTACACGCGGGCTACAATGGTCAAGACAATGGGTTGCTATCTCGAAAGAGAACGCTAATCTCCTAAACTTGATCGTAGTTCGGATTGAGGACTGAAACTCGTCCTCATGAAGCTGGATTCGGTAGTAATCGCATTTCACAAGAGTGCGGTGAATACGTCCCTGCTCCTTGCACACACCGCCCGTCAAAGCACCCGAGTGAGGTCCGGATGAGGCCACCACACGGTGGTCGAATCTGGGCTTCGCAAGGGGGCTTAAGTCGTAACAAGGTAGCCGTAGGGGAATCTGCGGCTGGATCACCTCCTAACGACCGAGACCACCCCGACGGGGTGGCTCAACGCTGATTTCCGAGTTCACACAATGACACCCGTTCGGACACCTTAGAACTACTAGGGCTAACACGGGCCCATAGCTCAGTGGTAGAGTGCCTCCTTTGCAAGGAGGATGCCCAGGGTTCGAATCCCTGTGGGTCCATAGTAAGCAGTACTCCACTCCCGAACAATCGTGCCCCTTAAGTGGGGCAAGACAGTTCGGAAGAATGGATACTGACGACAGATGCACCATCCCGCGCAAGCGTGGTTGGGAAGGGTCGAAAACACGCCTCGGCTATCTCCGAGGGTGTTTGATGAAACCGTGTGTACGTGCAATCCAGGCGTCCACTGGACCCGTTCTCCGGGTCACAGTGACTATATCAACTGGCTACTGTGCCAGCTGGTGGATAGCTCGGCTCGAGAGCCGATGACGGACGTGCCAAGCTGCGATAAGCCTCAGGGACCCGCATGGAGGGAAAGAACTGAGGATCTCCGAATGGGAATCCCCACAGCAATTGCCTAGCGCAATGGGGAACGTTCCGAATTGAAACATCTTAGTAGGAACAGGAAAAGAAAGCAATCCGCGATGTCGTTAGTAACGGCGAGTGAACGCGATACAGTCCAAACCGAAGCCTTCGGGCAATGTGGTGTACGGACTACCCATAACGGACCTGGAATTCACACGAAGTCTCCTGGAACGGAGCGTGATACAGGGTGAAAACCCCGTAGTGTGAAGGAAAGGTCCCGGGGTTGTTCCAGAATAGCGGGGGTTGGATATCCCTCGTGAATTACGCAGGCATCAACTGCGAAGACTAAACACTCCTCGAGACCGATAGCGAACAAGTAGCGTGAGCGAACGCTGAAAAGCACCCCGAAAAGGGCGGTGCAATAGGGCTTGAAATCAGTTGGCGATAGAGCGATATAGCATACAAGGTCGTCTGACGAATGACCTAGAAGCGATTCTACAGTAAGACTCAGACGAAGCCGATGTTATATCGTACGTTTTGAAAAACGAACCATGGAGTGCATCTGACTGGCGAGTCTAAGGGGAGAACCCCCGGAGGCATAGGGAAACCGATACGGCCGCAGTCTTTGACCAGGGCCACCGTCTTCAAGGGCGGGGAGCCAACCGGATGCGACCCGAAACCAAGTGATCTACGCCGGAGCAGGGCGAAGCGTGGCGAAAGCTGCGTGGAGGCCCGTTAGAGTTGGTGTCCTACAATACCCTCTCGTGACTCTGGTGTAGGGGTGAAAGGCCCATCGAACTTGGCAACAGCTGGTTCCAACCGAAACATGTCGAAGCATGACCTCTGATGAGATAGTCCGTGAGGTAGAGCGACCGATTGGGAATCCGGCCTCCGAGAGGAGTTCGCTTCCCTGTCAAACTCCAAACTTACGGACATCGTAGACTCAGGGAGTCCGGTGTGCGGGGTAAGCTTGTGCACCGTGAGGGAGACAACCCAGAGCCAGGTTAAGGACCCAAAGTGTGGATTAAGTGTGATCGAAGATTGTCTCGAGCCCTAAACAGCCGGGAGGTGAGCTTAGAAGCAGCTACCCTCTAAGAATAGCGTAACAGCTTACCGGCCGAGGTTCGAGGCGTCGAAAATGATCGGGACTCAAATCCACCTCCGAGACCTGGCGGCGTGCTATTTAGCACGATTCCGTAGGTTGGCATACTGCATGGACGGAAGTACGGGTGAGAACTCGTATGGACCGTGCAGCAACGAAAATCATGGTCTCAGTAGCAGCGAGAGTCGGGTGTGAACCCCGACGACCTTACGCGCAAGGGTTCCTCGGCACTGTCAATCAGCCGAGGGTTAGTCGATCCTAAGTCTATCCGTAATTCGAAATAGATGAAAGGGAAACTGGTTAATATTCCAGTACCTTCTTGCATTAAAAGTCGACGCTTTAGGAAACACCGAGCGGGGCCTTCGCCCCGTCGAATCACCGAACTTCGTGGAAGCCGTAATGGCACGAAGCGAAAGAATGGTGAGATAGGGAAACTCGGCGGTACCTAGAGCCCGTGAAAAGACAAGCAAGAAGCTCGTACCGAGATCCGACACAGGTGCGCTGGCAGAGTAAGCCAAGGTCTGTCGGGATCAACCGACGTTAGGGAATTCGGCAAGTTAGTCCCGTAAGTTCGCGATAAGGGATACCTGCTCTTGATAGAGCAGGTCGCAGTGACTCGGACGCTCCGACTGTCTAGTAACAACATAGGTGACCGCAAATCCGCAAGGACTCGTACGGTCACTGAATCCTGCCCAGTGCGGGTATCTGAACACCCATTACAATGGGACGAAGGACCCGTCAACGGCGGGGGTAACTATGACCCTCTTAAGGTAGCGTAGTACCTTGCCGCTTCAGTAGCGGCTTGCATGAATGGATCAACGAGAGCGTCACTGTCCCAACGTTGGGCCCGGTGAACAGTACGTTCCAGTGCGGAGTCTGGAGACCCCCAAGGGGAAGCGAAGACCCTATAGAGCTTTACTGCAGGCTGTCGCTGAGACGTGGTCGCTAATGTGCAGCATAGGTAGGAGCCATTACACAGGTACCCGCGCCAGCGGGCCACCGAGGCAGCATTGAAATACTACCCGTTAGTGACTGCGACTCTCACTCCTGGCGGAGGACACCGGTAGCCGGGCAGTTTGACTGGGGCGGTACGCGCTCGAAAAGATATCGAGCGCGCCCAAAGATTTCCTCACGCGAGTCGGGAACTCGTGGAAGAGCGCAAGAGCAAACGGAAGTCTGACAGTGACATTCCCAACGAGTGTCGCTGACGCGAAAGCGTGGTCTAGCGAACCTACGAGGTTCATTCATGGGACCCGTAGATGACAGAAAAGCTACCTTAGGGATAACAGAGTCGTCACCCGCAAGAGCACATATCGACCGGGTGGCTTGCTACCTCGATGTCGGTTCCCTCCATCCTGCCTGTGCAGAAGCAGGCAAGGGTGAGGTTGTTCGCCTATTAAAGGAGGTCGTGAGCTGGGTTTAGACCGTCGTGAGACAGGTCGGCTGCTATCTATTGGGGGTGCTAAGGAACTTGACGTGAACGTTCGTATAGTACGAGAGGAACTACGAATGGGTGCCACTGGTGTACCGGTTGTCCGAGAGGGCAGTTGCCGGGCAGCTACGCACCGCAGGGTAAGAGCTGAAAGCATCTAAGCTCGAAACCTACACGGAAAAGAAGTTCCACTGAGGTCACTCGTAGAAGACGAGTTCGATAGACTCGGGGTGTACGTGTCGAGGCAACGAGACATTAAGCCCGCGAGCACTAACAGACCAAGCCACATTCATACGCACTGAACCCGTGAGAACGGGTCCAGGCGCAAACTGGATTGCACGAACACACGATATATACGGCCCGTCCGATACTGGTGTATTGACAACGGTTCGATTCCGTTGGTCGGCATTACGGCGGCCAGAGCGGTGAGGTTCCACCCGTACCCATCCCGAACACGGAAGTTAAGCTCGCCTGCGTTCTGGTCAGTACTGGAGTGAGCGATCCTCTGGGAAATCCAGTTCGCCGCCCCTACTCATATAGCCTACTGGACACTGTCCAGTGGGCTTTTTTCATTTATAGCGAGCAGTTAGGCTGCTCGCACATACTACTCACCCCTCAGCCGCAGCACTCGGGTGAACACGCAGCGCCCCCTCGTCGAGTGACAACGATAGGGGTCTCTAGACTGGATTGCACGTCGAGACAACGTTGCTACCGGAACTCCGAAGAGGAGGGCAACCACGATTCGGCAGAGGAACTCGTGGACTAGCTCCCGCAGCCGAATTCCCCGATAAAATCGGGGAAATCGACAGACGGAAGCCCGATTCAGAACCCGTTGAATGGCATGAAATTCAGCGAAAACCGGGGTTACGATTACCCCCTTTTACCGTATCAGGGTCGGAAGTGGAGGTTGCATGCGCGGCAGCAAACACATCACCGCAGTCATGGTCGTTGCGATGCTGACCGTCGCGATGGTCCCCGGGACCGTCGGTGCAGCGAGCACCGATGCCCTTCAGGTTGGCGTCACGCAGGACGCCGAGACGGGCAACGCGACGGTGACTGTGACACGGAATAGTTCGGCCGTCGAGAACGCGACGGTCCTCGTGGAATCGAGCGGAAACTACACCGGTAACGGGACGTACGAGACGGATGCAAACGGTACCGTCGAACTTCCCAACCCGAGCGAGCACGTGAACGCGACGTTCACTGTTACTGAGGGGAACAACACGACGACCGAATCTGTTGACCTCATCCCGCTCGACGAGTCGCTCGACATCACCGTTGAGGCAGACGATGCCAACGACACGATAACCGCAACCGTCACGCAGTACGGTGAAGCAGTCGAAGGTGCGTCGGTTCAGGTCAACGGCACCAGCTACGACAACGGCACCTACGAGACGGACGCAAACGGCACCGTCAGTGTCGCCGAGCCGACGACCACGACGAATCTCACGTTCGTCGCCACCGACGGGAACCTCACGGCTGAGTCGACTATCACCGTCGAGGCAGACGACCTCGGCGTTTCCGTCGCACAGGACAGTAACGCGTCGGTCACAATCACCGTGACCGAAGACGGCGAACCCGTCGAGAACGCGTCGGTCACCGTCAGCGGGAACTACACGGACGCGGGTGAGTACGAGACGGATGCAAACGGTACCGTCGACCTCTCCGCACCGCTGCAAACCGTTACGGTCGACGTAACCGCGGAACACAACGACCAGACCGCAGAGACGACCGTCACCCTGGAGGGTGAGGTCGCCGAAGACGACCCATTCGGACAACTCGTCAGCAGCTTTGTCGAGCGTCTCAAAGACAGTGGCTTCGATGGCCCGATGGGTCAGGCAGTCTCCGACTTCGTGACCGAGAACAACCCGGGTAACGCGGACGACAAGCGCCCGGACCACGCCGGCCCGAAGAACAAGACTGACGACACGTCTGCGGGTGACGATGCGCCGGGCAAGTCGGACAACGCCGACAAGCGCGGCCCGCCGGAGCATGCGAACAGCGACAAGAAAGATGCGGAAACCGAGTCGACCGAGGAAGAATCTGATTCCGATGACTCGGATGAAGAGACCGCAGAAGAAGACGACAAGCGCGGCCCGCCGGAAGACGCTGGTCCGAAGAACAAGTAAAGCGTCGAACGGAGGCCGACTTCAGTAACGAACATCCACCGGACGAGTACCGCGGGTCAGAGGCACCCCACTCGCACGCCCCCGCCCGTCGCTGTCAGAGGTCGGCGGTCGGGACTCTCACTCGTCCGGTTCTATTCTCTCAGTATTCACGTCAGCGAGCACACTTGCTTGTGACGGCGTAACGTCGAACCGCCGGACAGCAAGGCGTGCGCCTGCGACCACGAGGTCGGTATCGACGCGCGCCGGAACGCCACTCGGATACCACGCCGAGTCATCGGTCGCTCGCACTGCCGAACGAAGCGAGTCACGGAGACGGCGGTGTGCGAACAGGGTTGAAATGAACGTGAGCGACGCTGCAAGGGCAACGCCCCCGCCGTCAAACGAAGCGTCACTCGTCTCTCTGCGTGCCGTTTCGAGCGCACCGGCGACCGCAAACGACTGTCTCGCGTGGTCGTCGTCGGTGAGCGCGCGGGAGAGAGCGGTGTTTTGTATCTCTCGAATCGCCGCTTCGGTGGTTGGTTCGGTAGTCATCGAGGTATGCTGTTTTCAAACGAGCGTTGCAAACCGGTCACGCATCGTCGAACGACGGAACACGCAGGCTATGGTCGACGACGGTCTCGTCGGGCTGAAGCGAGACTGTCCCGAGAAACACCGTCTCGCCCTCGGGTGCGTTCGTCGCGATAGTCCGGAGGGCAGCCTGCTGGTCGAGGTGTTCCCACGTGACGCGCTCGACGAGTTGTTGAAACGCATCGGGGTCGGTCCACCCCGAGTTGATGTCTGACGGGACGTTGACGACGAACCGAAGCTCAGTTTCGGTGACGTGGATACCGACGCCGAACGTGTCTGCATCCGCTTTTGTGCCCGCTTCTGATGTGCCATCCGTGCCCGTCTCGTCCCGGTCGGTCATTAGCGGGTGTCGGTGGTGTGAGGACAAAGATGCACCGGAGGACAAAGAGGCACTAGTGGACATAGAGGCACCGGACGCTATTACACTCGGAGTCTCCGGATTCGTATTTTGCGTTCTTGGTCTCCGGATTCGTATTTTGCATTCTTGGTCCCCGGGTCCGTCTGCTTCATTCGGGACCTTCGTACTCGTTTGTTGTACCCAAAGTCCCCTACTCGCATAGGCGTCGGAATGTGCTATTTGGAAGTATGTCTTCGGTGGTCGGACCCCGGGAGTCGAATCCACGGAACCCGCCTCTACGACTGCGACAGCGTGGCATTTACACGCATACGCGGACGAACGTCGAACCGTTATTAGCGTTCGAGATACCAGTCCGACCAACGAATGAGTTACAAGATTGGTCTCGTCGGAAAACCATCCGTCGGGAAGTCAAGTTTCTTCAATGCGGCGACGATGAACGACGTGCCTGAAGGCGCGTACCCCTTTACCACCATTGACCCATCTATCGGGGAGGCATACGTCCGCGTCGAGTGTGCGGCCCCCGAATTCGACGAATCGTGTACACCATCGGTCGGCTACTGTTCCCACGGGATGCGTTACGTCCCGGTCAAACTCGTCGACGTTGCGGGGCTTATCCCCGGAGCGCACGAGGGGAAGGGCCTCGGAAACCAGTTCCTGACCGACCTCAACGAGGCGGACGTGCTCGTCCACGTCGTCGACTTCTCCGGCGAGACGGACATCGAGGGCGAAGCCACGGAAGGCCACGACCCCCGAGACGACATCGACTTCCTCGAAAACGAACTCGACATGTGGTATCTCGGCATCCTCGAGAAGGGTATCGACCGATACCGCTCTGGCTACCACGGCGAGGAAAAGGACATCGAAGTCGACCTCGCAGAGCAGATGTCTGCGTTCAAGACGAACAAAGACGAAATCAAGCAGGTCATCCTCTCTTTGGATATCGGACTCGACCCCGACGGGTGGGACGACGAGGACAAGGCTGAACTCGCCCGCGAGATTCGAAAGCGGACGAAGCCGATAATCATCGCGGCGAACAAGATGGACAAGCCGGTTTCGCAGGAGAACTTCGAGGAAATCACGACCGACGAGGACTACGAACACCTCACGTTCGTCCCGACCAGCGCGCACGCGGAGAAGGCACTGAAGAATGCGGATGAGGGCGGCGTCGTCGATTATCGCCCCGGCGACGACGACTTCGACATCGTCGGCGACGTGAGCGACGAACAGGAAGCAGGTCTCGAACAGATTCGCGAGTTCGTCACGGAATACGGCGGCACGGGCGTCCAGCAGTCCCTGGAGAACGCGCTCTTCGACGTAATGGGTGCCATTGCCATTTTCCCCGGCAGCGCAAACGGAAAGAGCGACTCACAGGGCGTCTTCCGCGATTGTTTTATCCTTCCCGAAGGGTCGACGACCGAGGACTTCGCGTACCACCTGCACTCGGACATTGGCGACGGTCTCCTCCACGGTATCGACTGCCACTCGAAGCGCCAAATCGGCTCGGACCACGAACTCACCCACCGCGACGTCGTCGAAATCGTCTCGACGAACTGACCGTCACGGACCGCAACCGCAACACGGTTATACGCGTGGATTCAGGTCCCGGATATGGGTGAGGCCGAAACGGCGGCAGCAACACTCGATGTCGAGGTTGGGGGTCTCGGCGGAGAAGGGACGCCTGCCGATCTGTTCCCGTCTACGTGGGGTGGGG
>NZ_JBZRPK010000032.1:0-647 GCF_058382125.1 Haloferax sp. s1 | reverse complement strand
CGACCGTCAGCGTGACAGAGCCGTTGGGCGAGTCGCTGCTCGTCCACTGCGAGGTCGGCGATACGGAACTAAAGGTGAAGACCGAACCGCGAAGTACAGTGTCGCCCGGAGACAGTATCGAAATCGGTGTCGACGAAGAGCGTCTACATCTGTTTGACGAACAGGGCAACGCAGTGTATCACTCGTCGCCGCGACAGAAGGCAGCAGGTTCGGCTGACTCTGACGAGTCGGTTACGGAGTCATCTACGGAGTCGGTCGCTGAGTCGAATCCAGTTCAGCCGTAGTCGCAAGCCGGAATCTGGTTCAATCGTAGTCGAAGGCGGCAGTGGACTATCGCTGCCTGCGAAACGTTCCAGTTCGCCGCTGTGCTTCGGTCGGCGGCATCCGTTTTACCCGAAACTAGATAAACCGAATTTCGATATAGAGAGTATCTCACTGAAGTTCAAACCTCAGGGGATGGCTATGATGCGTACTTGCGTTTTTCCGGGCAAACAAATAATCAGTTCGGAGACCCTCCCGCCGTCACTTGTATCGATGCGACGCTCGCGCTGCAATTCAGCCTCACCGGACGACATCAGCGGTACTAGCCAACCGTTCCCGACCGTCTCCGGCGCGTTCACACACGCCTACCAGGCCATCCGCCCAGG
>NZ_JBZRPK010000034.1:0-651 GCF_058382125.1 Haloferax sp. s1 | reverse complement strand
ACCTCACCGTCTTCGATAGCGACGAGCGTCTGCTCACCGACACCTTTCGGCATGACCAGTCGGCCGCCGTCGGCGAGTTGTGAGAGAAGCCGCCGTGGTGGCCTGACCGCCGAGGCTTCGACGAGAATGCGGTCGAACGGTGCGTAGTCAGATAGCCCCTCCGCACCGTCTCGGCAGTCCACGAGAACGCCTTCGTAGCCCGCCCGCTGGAGGTTTTCGCGGGCTTCGTAGACCAGCTTCCGCGTGATGTCCACCGCGTGAACGCGGGAGTCGCCGACGATTTCGGCGAGGACGGCGGCTGTGTACCCGACGCCCGCACCGACGACGAGCACGTTGTCGTCCGGTTCGGGGTCGAGCGCAGAGAGCAGGCGGGCGACTGTCGTCGGCGCGAGGATGGTCGTATTCGTCTCGCGGTGTTCGGTCGGGCGGTTCTGATACGGCGAGTCGGTGACGAACTCGTGGCGCGGGACACTGCGCATCGCGAGGCCAACAGCCTCGGGGAGCGGGCCGAGCGAGTGCTCCAACCCGTCGACCATGTCTTCGCGCAGCACCGAGTAGTCCATAGTTAAACTCCGGGTTCGGCACTAATCAACCGCACGTTCGGCGACGACCGCCTGCAAGCCCGTCCCGGGCACGTCTCGAACCGTCTGG
>NZ_JBZRPK010000033.1:0-651 GCF_058382125.1 Haloferax sp. s1 | reverse complement strand
GTATCAATATAAAAAGCGAACCGCGGTCTCTCGAACCTGGTGATTCTACATACGCACTACACCCTACAAGCGCGTTCAGCGTTTGGGATCGCTCGCACTATGTTTCGACGGTGAAGCGCCCGAAGCAGTTTCAGAAAGGGATCATCTTCACACCAGTCGTTCTGATCCTCTTCGCAGCCGTCCAGCTGTGGCTCGCGTATTTCCCGTCAGGGTGACGCTCGCATTCACTCTGAACGAGAAGTCTGATGTCATTTCACAAATGGAGTGTTTCTTTTCAGTGATCAATGAGAGAAATAGCCGAAAGACCCGTTTTAGTATTGACCATTCCAACGGGATCGAATCTACGGGAAGCTCTGTGCGAGATATGCACACCCACCTAGCGGCTATTTCACCCACGAAAGTGCCGAACTACTAGGGCTTCAACACGACGTTAAGTGGCCTTTGCTACGGAGGGTTACTCGCGGCGTTCAGGGGTGCGTAGGAGTCTGCGTGATAGGCGACCCGCCAGAGTTTGAGGACGGCACGAGTGACAAGCGCTTCGGGGGACTGCTTACTACAGGATTCTTCGACATCGTTGGGATCAGAGGTTGCGTCAGGTGGTGGGTGGTAGTGCTCGAGTCCGGAAACGTGGATATAGTCGCCGTCGTGAGG
>NZ_JBZRPK010000035.1:0-652 GCF_058382125.1 Haloferax sp. s1 | reverse complement strand
GCTCCTCTTCATGCTCGTCTACTTCGCTCGCGTCGGGTTCGACGTGCACACCGTGGTCGGGCGGAGCGAGCGGCTCGACCCACTTGACCCGAGCGAGGCCGATTTCGAGACCGCAGACGACAATGAATGGGCACCCGTCTCCGCCCCCGATGGAGACCCGACAAACGCGCTCCACACGAACCGCCACGCGGTGTGGGCCGGCGCAGTCGTTGACGGTCTCCTCGGGATGCTGAACCCCCGACGCTTCGCCGCGGCGGCCGTCACTGCCTTCCTCGGGTACGTCGTCGCCGGGGTGACGTGGGCAGTCGTCGGTGCGAGTGTGGCCGTGGTGGTAGTCGTCGCACACACGCTCGTGGAGAGCGACCTCCGGTGGGGGCACGTAGAGTACCGGGTGTACGAGGATAGCGTCGTCTGCCACGACTGCTTTCTGGACGAGCCGCAGTGGCGTCTCGAACGTAAACGAGTCACGGACGCGACGGACCGGTCCGGACTGCTTGGACGCCTTCTGAAAGTCTCCTCGGTCTCGCTGGAGCAGCGCGACGACGGTGATTCCCGGACACTTCGGTACCTCGACACCGCCAACGTACTACGCTGCAGGATCCTCCCGAGTCGCGATTGAAGACGGAATCCACCGCTGCGTGCACTGTGAGAA
>NZ_JBZRPK010000036.1:0-654 GCF_058382125.1 Haloferax sp. s1 | reverse complement strand
GGTGAGATTGCCGCGTACCAAGCCGCGCTCACCCACGACCGGCGGCGAGAAATCGAGGCGGGTCTCCACGACGGTGACATCACCGGCGTCTGGAGCACCAATGCACTCGAACTCGGCGTCGACGTGGGTGGCCTCGACGTGGTCCTCATTGACGGCTATCCCGGTACCCGAATGTCGGCGTGGCAGCAAGCCGGGCGGGCCGGTCGAGGGGACAGACCCGCGCTGGTGGTTCTCGTCGGCGGCGAAGACCAACTCGACCAGTACCTGCTGAACCACCCCACCGAATTCTTCGACGGCGACCCGGAGCGAGCGGTCTCGGACCCGGAAAACGACCACCTGCTTCCCAGCCACGTCGCCTGCGCCGCCGCCGAAAACTGGCTCTCGACGGACGACGACACGTACTTCGGCGATTCGTTCCCCGACGTGGTCTCCGACCTCGAAGGTGAGGGAACGTTGGCGCGGCGGGATACTGACAAGGGAGTTCGGTGGACCCACGACGGCGGCGGAAGCCCGCAACACGCCATGAGTCTCCGAACAATCACCGACCGCGAGGTCCAGCTTATGGATTCGCGGAACAACGAGACTATCGCGAAACTCGCATTCGACGACGCACTTCGGGACGCTCATCCCGGCGCAGTGTACCACCATCAGGGC
>NZ_JBZRPK010000612.1:0-9780 GCF_058382125.1 Haloferax sp. s1 | reverse complement strand
CAGTGCGGCCGGCCGACTGGGGACAGTTGTCGAACAGGGGGCGGGCGGGGTATCGAATCCGGTGGCGAGTTGGCTTCAGGACTTGCAGGCGACGCTCGCGCAGGTTGTCACGACGGAGGAGCGCATCGGTATCTCGGTGGCACCCGTGGCGCTCGCGTTCGGGGTGGCGATTTTCCTCGCACCGCGCGTCGTCTCTCGAGCATCAGTGATGTTCCACAAACGGGTGCTTCAGCACTCGAAGGTCCCTGACTCGGTCACCGACGTGGCGTGGATATTCCCGGCGACGGTTATCGTCCGGGCCCTCCAACTCGGGGTCTTCGTCCTCGTCTCACTTTCGTTGCTGCGCCTGAGGGGCTATCCGGGTCTCGCTTCGAGTCCCGCGTCGGTAATCGCGATTGCAGTCCCAAACGTCCACAAAATCGCGGCGCCAGTCGCCCTCCTCGTCGGGGCTTTCGTCGGGACGAACGTCCTCGAAGAACAACTCGAATCCTACGCCCGAAACGTCGACCACATCAACGCCCACCAACAGGGTATCGTCTTCCGCGTGCTCCAACTCGTCGTCCTCCTCGCCGTGGGGATGGCGACGCTCACCGTCTGGCAGTTCAAAATCGGCGGCCTGCTCGTCGGTGCCGGATTCCTCGGTATCGTCGTCGGTATGGCCGCCAGACAGACGCTTGGTTCGCTCATCGCCGGATTCGTCTTGATGTTCTCCCGGCCGTTCGAACTCGGCGACTGGGTGAAAATCAACGACGCCGAAGGCATCGTCACCGACATCACCATCATCAACACCCGCCTGAGCAACGCAGACGGCGAGACAGTCGTCTTTCCGAACGACCGCGTGACCAACGCGAAAATAACGAATCGAACGAAGCGAAACCGGCTTCGACTCCGAATCGACGTCGGCATCGACTACGACGCCGACATCGAACACGCCGAAACGGTCGCACAGGAAGCGCTGACCGACCTCACGTTCGTCGAAGAAGTGCCAAAGCCGCAGGTGATGCCGACGACCTTCGGCGATTCGTCGATTGGCCTCCAACTGCGATTTTGGATTACGAACCCGTCGGCACCGCGCCGCGCGCAGGCGAACGCGGAAGTCCTCCGGAGCGTCAAAACCGCCTTCGACCGCGAGGGAATCAAGATTCCGTACCCGCAGCGCGAACTTCTCGCTCGCGAGGAGTCGACAGGATTCAACCTTCGGAGCGAAGAAAACGACCAAGCCGACGCACGGACACAGTCGGCGCAGTCGAACGACTGACGAACCAACCGAACGGGCTACGGTCTACTTTTTGTCGAAGTGTTCGAGACTCTCGTCGAGGGCGTCGGCCGCCGCGCGCTGTTCTTCGGTCACATCGACGATTGTCTCGGATACCATCGAGATTTCTTCTGCGCCGCGATTCACGTCTTCGAGCGCCGCAGCGACGGCTTCGACGGTGTCAGCCTGGTCGTCGCTGGCGCGTGAGAGTTCGGTAATCCCGTCTGTCGCTTCGGAGACATCTTCCGTTGCTTCGGTTAACGAGCTAACGGTCTCCGACATCGACTCGTCGGCCTCGATGACGTCCTCGTGCGTCTGCTCGACAAGGTTGACTGTCTTCGTGGCCCGGTCCTGAATAGTGTCGATTCGCTCGGCAATTCGCTCGGTGTGCGACTGCGTCTCGTCGGCGAGCGATTTCACTTCGCCGGCGACGACCGCGAAGCCTTCACCCGCCTCGCCAGCGCGGGCAGCCTCGATGTTCGCGTTGAGTGCGAGGATGTTCGTCCGGTCCGCGATATCGGAAATCACGGCGGCGACTTCCTCGATTTCGACCATCTCGTCTTCGAGGTCCGCCACGGTATCGACGAGATTCTCGCTTCGGTGTTTCACTTCGTCCGTAACCGTCTGAGTCTCTTTTGTCGATTCGAGTGACGACTGGATGTTGTCGCGGGCACGCGACGAGGCGTTTGCGACCTCTGTCGAACTCGCTGCAACCTCTTCCATCGTCGCACTGAACGACTCCATCTCGTCGCGAACGGAGGCGAGTTCCTCCTGCTGCTCGGTGGTCTGTTCGAAAATTCCCTCGGCGGCGGAATCGGCGGTATCGACGAACGAGGCGAGGTCGGAAGCGTGGACTTCCATCTCCTGTACGACCTGCTCGAATCGCTCGGCTGTTTCGTCGACCGCATCGAGAATGTGGAGCAGTTCGTCGTCGATATGCTCGGTCGAATCGAGGTCGTAGTTGACTCGTCTATCCAACTGGCCGTCGGCGAGCGCTTCGAGCGTTTCGGTCACTTCGGAGACGAGACCATGAAGCGCATCTCGGCGTCGTATCTCTTCGCTCTGGTCTTGGACGATTTCGACGACGGCTTCGAGGTCTCCGTCGTCGTCGAAGACGGGAATCACCTTGAACGAGAGATGAGCCGTGTTTCCGCCAGCGTTTGTGAGCGCCCGTTGGTCGATGTACACGGGTCCGGCAGGGAGGTCTCTCCGTTCGACATCGTACAGGCTGTCCGCATCCCGTGGATTCTCCTGTACCTTTCCGGCGAGCGTCTTGGCTTCGTCGTCGTCTTCGTAGGTAACGAGTTGGGCAGCTTCCGACTCAGAGAGACCGATAATCTCCTCACGCGGAATTTCGAACATCGCCGCCGCCGTTTTGTTCCACTCGATGACAGTCCCTTCGCCGTCGAGGGCGAAAGCAGGCATCGGAAGCGCGTCTAAAATAGGTTCAGCGGCCATCTGTGGCGACCCGCCCGTCTCTGCCTGTGTCTCTGAACTGGTCACTGCCCCCACGACAAGTGACGAGAGCGCGTTGAGCATGCCCGAAGGACGAATGAGGAACCGTATATAGATATACTGCCGATTATCTCATTTGATTTTCTTAGACATACTTATGTCTGGGGTCGAATATGTATTTTACACTGTCATGTGTTGTCGTGGTCCGTGGCTAGAGTCTCTTTTCCATCTTGACGTGCGGGATGCCAGCCTCGTCGAACACGTCGCTCGTCGTTTCGTAGCCTAACTCGTGGTAGAACCCTTCCGCGGAGGTTTGGCCGTGAAGTAGGAGGCGGTCGAAGCCGCGTTCACGGGCTTTTGCTTCGAGTGCGTCCATCAGTCGTCGACCCCATCCTTCTCCACGGGCGGATTCGAGGACGGCAACGCGTTCGACTTTTCCGACCGCAGATTCGCTCTCACGCAGTCGGGCCGCACCGACTGCTTCGCCGTCCTGATAGCCGACGAAGTGGACCGCAGGCGAGTCCGGTTCGTCGTACTCGTCCCACTCTAATTCCTCGTCAACGTCCTGCTCGTCTACGAATACGGTCTTTCGGACGAAAAACGCGTCCTCGCGCTCGGCGTCGGTGGTGACGACGCGGACTTCGGTTTCGGTCATGAGCGGTGATTTAGCGGGTGAGTACCTGATGGTTGCGGAGACGGCACTCTCCGACGTGGTTCACGCGCCCGACGCCGCGTTTTCGCTTCCGCCTACGTGCTCCGTCTCCGGGAACTCACCAGCCAGCGTCCACCCGAGGCGATACACGAGCGTCCCTGTTGCGAGCGTGAGACCACCCCAAACGACGAGCAGTATCGCCATGAACACCGGCCCCCAGCCACCGATGGGTAGTGCTGGAATCGTAAAGGTGACAGGGGCTAAGACGATGGCAAACGCGATTGGACGCGTCTCACGTCCTCGGCGAGCACCGTAACCGAATGGGAGGAACAAGACGACGGCCGTCCCGAGCGCGAGCGCGCTCGGGATGTTCCATGGAACCGACGGCGCGGTCACAACCGAGACGGCAACGGCGGCGACGACCGGCGGGACAACGGCCGCGGCGACGAGTCGCCGGAAGGTGAGGACTTCGGGTCGCTTCGCCGCCACGAGTCCGAACGCCATGAGTTGCAGGCCGAGTACCCACGCCATGACGCTGGTACCTCCCGAGAACATCCCGAGCGCAACGAGACAGAGCGACCACACCACACCGAGTGCCGTGACGACCGTACCGAAGCGTGCCTGTGAATCCCGGCCGTCGTCGAACCGGCGGTTGAAATGCTGAACGAAGAGAATACCGAGTATCAGCATGAGCGTCGGAATGAACGCGACCCGGACGAGGTCAGAAAGCAGATTTGGCCCCGAGTCGACAGCGATACTCGCGTAGGCTGCGGCCGTGGTCGTGAGGCCCCCATCTGGTCCGAAGGTGAGGTACGTCTGACTGTGGACGGTCGACTCGTACTGTTCACTATCGCCCCACGTCGCCGCCGTCTCGTTGGTCGCCGCTTTCGGCGGGTTGGTGAGGAGGTGTGACCCCTCCGGGCCGGTGACGACGAACCGGTCGGCACCGACGTAGACGTGTCGCCTCTCGGTCGGGTCGTTGAAGTAGTCCACGAGAAGCACGTCTCCGACGCCGTGCGAGGCCATCTCGGGGACAGTAAAGGTCACGACGACCGTGTCGCCGGCGATTCGGCTACTGAGGTCGTGGGGGTCGTCGACGAGACCCCACCGCTCTTCGAACGTCCGTCGGACAATACTATCGAGCAGGCTCGGATTCTCGCGGAAGGTTGCGGCGGACTCGTCGTCTACTGTCACGCGGGCCGTCCAGTGACCGACGCCGTCTTCGTCTATTTGGACGCGGACCGTACTCGACTCGACAGTGAGGTTGACGCCAGCATCGTCCGCAGTCTCTTCGAATCCGTGGCCGCAAACGACACAGACTGGTTCGGGTGGTGGACTGGCCATTGTCGCCGTCGTCGCGACGGGGAGCACCGCGGCGACGAGCAGGAGAGCGAAGAACAGAGAGCGGAATCTCATTCACGCCTGAAATTCAGCCTAGGTGATAAGTATCTTCCCCCGCGACAGCAACCCACAGAAACGACACCCCTTTTCGTCCGCCGCGAAAATGCGAATTCATGGACCCGAAGCGGGAACTCACGAGCGTCGACCTCGCGGCCCTCGTCACCGAGATGAACCGGTACGAGGGGGCGAAAGTCGACAAGGCGTACCTCTACGGCGACGACCTGCTTCGCCTCAAGATGCGGGACTTCGACCGCGGTCGCCTCGAACTCCTCTTGGAAGTCGGCGACATCAAGCGCGCACACATCGCCGCGCAGGAGCACGTCCCGGACGCGCCCGGTCGCCCGCCGAACTTCGCGATGATGCTCCGTAATCGGCTCAGCGGGGCCGACTTCGCGGGCGTCGAACAGTACGAGTTCGACCGCATCCTCACGTTCACGTTCGAACGCGGTGACGAGAACACGAAAATCGTCGTTGAACTGTTCGGACAGGGCAACATCGCGGTGCTCGACGAGACGGGCGAAGTCGTCCGCAGTCTGGAGACGGTGCGCCTCAAATCGCGAACCGTCGCACCGGGGTCGCAGTACGAGTATCCGTCCTCTCGACTCGACCCCCTTACCATCAGCCGAGACGCGCTCGGTCGCCACATGGAGCAGTCGGATACCGACGTGGTTCGAACCATCGCAACGCAACTGAATCTCGGTGGCCTCTACGCCGAAGAGTTGTGTACCCGTGCTGGCGTCGAAAAGACCCTCGATATCGCCGACGCGACAGACGACCACTACGACGCTATCTACGACGCAATCGTCAACCTTCGACAGCAAGTCCGCTCCGGCGAGTTCGACCCACGCCTCTACACCGACGACGACGATTCGGTCGTGGACGTGACGCCGTTCCCGCTGCAGGAACACCAGAACGCGGGACTCGACGAAGAGGCGTACGACACGTTCAACGAGGCACTCGACGAGTACTTCTTCCGTCTCGATTTGACCGCGGACGAGCAAGAAGCCACGTCGAACCGCCCCGACTTCGAGGAACAAATCGCCAAGCAAGAACGCATCATCGAGCAGCAAAAACAGGCCATCGAGGGCTTCGACGAGCAAGCAAACGAGGAGCGCGAGCGCGCCGAACTCCTCTATGCGAACTACGACCTCGTCGACGACGTGCTCTCGACGGTCCGCGAGGCCCGCGAACAGGGCGTCCCGTGGGACGACATCGCCGTGACGCTCGACGAAGGCGCAGAACAGGGCATTCCCGCTGCGGAGGCCGTCACGAACGTCGACGGCGCGAACGGCACTGTCACCATCAAACTCGACGACGCGACTGTCACCCTCGACGTGTCGATGGGCGTCGAAAAGAACGCTGACCGACTGTACACGGAAGCAAAGCGCATCCAAGAGAAAAAACAGGGCGCGCTCGCGGCCATCGAAGACACCCGCGAGGAACTGGAGGCAGCAAAGCGCCGCCGTGACGAGTGGGAGGCGGACGACCAAGAAGACGAGAGCGACGAAGACGAAGAACCGGAAGAGACCGATTGGCTCTCGCTCGACTCGGTGCCGGTCAAGTCGACGGAACACTGGTTCGAACGGTTCCGCTGGTTCCACACGTCCAGCGGCTACCTCGTCGTCGGCGGCCGTAACGCCGACCAAAACGAGGAGTTGGTGAAGAAGTACATGAGCAAACACGACCGCTTCTTCCACACGCAGGCCCACGGCGGGCCGGTCACACTCCTCAAGGCCACGGGACCGAGCGAACCCGCACAGAAGGTCGACTTCTCGGAAGAGACGCTTCAGGAGGCCGCGCAGTTCGCCGTTTCGTACTCCTCCATCTGGAAGGAAGGTCGGTTCGCGGACGACGCCTACATGGTCGAACCGTCACAGGTGTCGAAGACGCCCGAATCCGGCGAGTACATCGAAAAAGGGAGTTTTGTCATCCGCGGCGACCGTCGGTACTTCGAAGACGTGCCCGCGAAAGTCGCCGTCGGCATCCAGTGCGAAGACGAGACGCGAGTCATCGGTGGCCCACCGTCTGCCATCGAGACGCGTGCGGAGACGATGCTGACGCTCACTCCCGGGCAGTACGCCCAAAACGACGCTGCGAAGTTGTGCTACCGCCGACTACGCGAGCGCTTCGCCGACAAATCGTTCGTCAGAAAAATCGCATCACCCGACCAGATTCAGGAGTTCCTCCCACCGGGCGGGAGCGACATCGTAGACGGGTAATCGGCGAGTAGAGGGATTGAAAGACCCGGTTTCGGGATTAATTCTCAATTATTCTGTTGAGACTAGTACAAGATTATATACTTTCTCGGCGTAATGTTCGCCCGAGCGCGTGTGTCACATACTAACGGGAACTCGGCTCGATGTCCCGTGGTTCGGTGACTGCGCTCGGTGATTCCAATGCTTTCAGAATCAATCGACTACCCCAGAAACGGAGAGGACTGGGTAAAGACGGTCCTCATCGGCGGTGTACTCACACTGTTGAGCGGCTTGATTATCCCGATGTTCCTCGTCATCGGGTACCTGCTTCGGGTCGTTCGCGCGACTATGAAGGGTGACGAGGAACCCCCCGTGTTCGACGAGTGGGGTGATATGACCGTCGACGGTCTGAAGGGCTTCGTCATCGCGTTCGTGTATAGCCTCGTCCCAGCGCTCATTGCCGGCGTCTTCGGCTTTGCAGGCATTATGAGTGCCGTCGCCGGTAACGGCTCGCAGACGGCGGGCATCTTCGGCGGCATCGTTGCACTCGTCGGCCTCCTGGTCGCGTTCGTCCTCGGCCTCATCGCCGCCTACATCATCCCGGCAGCGCTGTCGAACTACGCCGAGACCGACCGCATCGGTGCGGCCTTCGACTTCGGGACACTTCGACCGATTCTCACCTCGGGGAAGTACGCCACCGCATGGCTCATGGCCTTCGTGGTGCTGTTCGCGGCGACCGTCGCTATCAGTATCCTGAACGTCATTCCGTTCGTCGGTTTCATCATCGGCACCATCGCCGGCCCCTTCGTGACGTTCTACGCCGCCATCGCCGCATACTACATCATCGGCAGGACGTGGGGTGAACTCCACGACATCGAGATGATGGATGAAGGTGGGACGACTGGTGAACAGCCAGCCGTCTGAGCCGTCAACTAAAATAAGACTTTTCAGCGGAATATCTAAACCGATAGCGGAGCGATAGCTTGCCGTCATGCTCTCCGACGCGCTGAGGTTTATGCCGCAAAGCGACGATTGGCTTGCTACCACCGCAATCGGTGGTATTCTTGCCCTCGTCGCGACTGCGCTGCTGTTCCTTTCTTTCGTCGTCCCGCTCCTGTTTTTCCTCTCAGTACCGTTTGTGCTGGTTGCGACGGCACTACTTCAGGGGTACTACGTCAGGTCCATGCGGGCCGCCGCGGATGGGACGAAAGAAGCACCGTCGTTCACCGATTGGGGCGGACTCGTCGTCGACGGCCTGAAGTTGCTCGTCGTCTCGTTCGTCTGGAGTTTCGTCGTGTTGATTCCGATGTTCGTCCTCCCGGTCGTCCTCGAATTCGGTTCGGCCGCCACCGAGTCGATACCGCAGTCCACAACCGCGGCCACGCAAGCGACGAACCTCGGTCTCGGCATCGTTGGCGTCGTCGGGGGGCTGCTCATCATCACTCTCGCGCTTTTCGTCTCCTACGTGGTTCCCGCCGCCGGAGCGAACTTCGCCATCGAAGGGAATCTCGGTGCTGGGTTCCACGTCCGAACGATTCTCAAAGGCGCGTTCACTAGCGAGTACGCCATCGCATGGGTACTCGCACTCCTCATCTTGATGGTAATCGGAACAGTCGGGAACCTCCTGTCGATTATCCTCGTCGGATTCTTCATCAGCTTCTACGCGCAGGTGGCGTCGTTCTACCTGTGGGGCCGGGGCTACGCCGACGGTCTCGGTCGGACGTCTGGTTGGTAACCGCGATAGCAGGACTCTTTTCCGTTCCGCGACGACCGGACGTATATGCGTATTTCGAGCCGCGGTCGAGGCGAGGAAGGGCGCGAGCGAATCACGCTCGTCCCCGAGAACGTCGACGACCTCTGGCACCTCTCGTACGTCCTCGAACCGGGGGATTTGGTCTCCGGCGACACCACCCGCCGCATCCAACGCGACGACGACCAGATGCGGGACACCGGCGGGGAGCGGGAACACCTCAACGTGACCATCGAAGTCGAAGACATCGAGTTCGCCCGATTCGCCAATCGCCTCCGCGTCGGCGGCGTCATCGTCTCCTGTTCCCGCGAAGACCAACTCGGCCACCACCACACGCTCAACGTCGAAGAGCGCGCCGAGATAACCATCGAGAAGCACTTCAAAGCCGACCAGATTGACCGCATCGAGACGGCCGAGCAGGCCGCCGAGAATCCTGATGTGGCAATTGCGACGGTCGAAGAGGGCGCGGCCTACATCCACACCGTCGCCCAGTACGGCACCGAGGAGTACGCTTCGCTCACGAAACCGACCGGGAAAGGCGAGTACGCGCGCCCGCGCTCCGAGTTGTTCGATGAACTCGGAGCGGCGCTCTCGCACCTCGACGTGGACGCTATCATCCTCGCGGGACCGGGCTTCACGAAGAACGACGCGCTGGACTACTTCGAGAACAACTACGCCGAGGTCGCCGAGAACATCGTTACCACCGTCGACACCGCCGGTGTCGGCGACCGCGGCGTCCACGAAGTGCTCAAGCGTGGTGCGGTCGACGACGTACAGAAACAGACCCGAATCGCCGAGGAAGCGAACCTCATCGACCAGTTGATGGAGAACATCTCGACGGGCGCGAAAGCCGCCTACGGCATCGAACAGGTGGCCGAAGCGGCCGAGTTCGGTGCCATCGAACAGCTTCTCCTCCTCGATTCTCGACTCCGCGCGGAGCGACAGAGCGAAGGCGACTGGGACATCGACGTGAACGACGTTATCGACTCCGTCGAACAGAAAGGCGGCGAGGTGACCGTCTTCTCCGCGGAGTTCCAACCCGGTGAGCAACTGAAGAACCTCGGCGGTATCG
>NZ_JBZRPK010000037.1:0-656 GCF_058382125.1 Haloferax sp. s1 | reverse complement strand
ATGAAACCCGGTCTCGTCAACACCGACCAGGGATGGTGGACACGGGATTACGTCAAAGGACACCACAACGACCTGACGCACGACGAAGTGAGCGACGTCGGAAAGACGTTCTCGTTCTACGACGTGCGCGTCGAGGTCGAACCGGCACCGGACGACATCGACACGAGCAAATACGAAGGTAACCAGCCGACCGGCGCTGACGCGTCGAGCGCTGGCGTGGGAGGTGACTAATCGGAACGGCACACATCGCATCATTGCCGTCGGGGAGTGAACTGGTCGTCTCCCACCCCTCCTCACTCCCCATTCACGCGTTCGAAGACAAGCCGAGTTCTCCCGTCGTCTGGTCGTCTCTCGTTCTCCTGAGCGACTGGTCCCCCGTTCTCCTGAGCGACTGGTCTCTTCGAGTGCCAGTGCCGTTGACCGACTCGTCTCTCACCGACCGGAACGGCCCGTTTCTCGTGGTGAAGACACTGACGATTGTTCGCACACGTCGAAGACGGTATATAAACCGCTTCATTATGCAGCAAGCGGCCTACCGGACCCGAGTCCGTCAGTTCAGGTGTACCCATGAGGGACCTCCAACAGCCGAGACTGACACCACTCCCGGAGTGGGAAGCCGAGGCCAAGCAGATTCTGGACGGCGTCGACTACGACGC